>PWWF01000057.1 GCA_003561595.1 Paracoccaceae bacterium
CGCCGCGCTGCAATAAGGTGGCATGGCCAAGGCAACAGCCCAGTTCACCTGCACCGCCTGTGGTGCGACACATCGCAAATGGGCGGGCCAGTGCGATGCCTGCGGCGCGTGGAATTCCATCGTGGAAGAGGCCCCGATCAGCGCCGGGCCCGGCCCGCGCCCCGGCAAGGGGCGCAGCATCGCACTGGGCCAGTTGAACACGCAGGAAGCACCCCCGCCCCGTGCCAGTTCCGGGCTGGATGAGCTGGATCGCGTCCTTGGGGGCGGGCTGGTCGCGGCCTCGGCGATTCTGGTGGGGGGTGATCCGGGGATCGGCAAATCCACGCTGCTGCTGCAGGCCGTGGCAGCTTTTGCCACCAAGGGCTTGAAAACCCTCTACATCTCGGGTGAAGAGGCTGCCGCCCAAGTGCGCATGCGCGCCGCCCGGCTGGGGCTGGCGCAGGCGCCGGTCGCGTTGGGGGCGGACACCAATCTGCGCGATATCCTGACCACGCTGGATACGGAACGCCCCGATCTGGTGGTGATCGATTCGGTTCAGACCATGTGGCTGGACACTGTGGACAGCGCGCCCGGTTCCGTCTCTCAGGTGCGGGCGGCTGCGCATGAACTGGTCAGCTTTGCCAAGCGGCGCGGCGTGTCCGTGATCCTTGTGGGCCATGTCACCAAGGACGGCCAGATCGCCGGGCCGCGCGTGGTCGAGCATATGGTGGACACGGTCCTCTATTTTGAGGGCGAGCGCGGGCATCAGTTCCGCATCCTGCGCGCGGTCAAGAACCGCTTCGGCCCCGCCGATGAAATCGGCGTGTTCGAGATGACGGGCACGGGGCTTGCGCAGGTCGCCAACCCCTCGGCCCTGTTTCTGTCCGAACGCGGCACGCCCGCGCCGGGATCGGTCGTCTTTGCCGGGATCGAGGGCACGCGCCCCATGCTGACCGAGATTCAGGCGCTGGTCGCCCCCTCGCCGCTGGGCACGCCGCGCCGCACGGTCGTGGGGCTGGACGGGGCGCGGCTGTCCACCATCCTTGCCGTGCTAGAGGCCCGCTGCGGCATCCCGTTTGCAGGCATGGATGTGTTTCTGAATGTAGCGGGTGGCATGCGCGTGCAGGAACCGGCCGCCGATCTGGCCGTTGCCTGTGCGCTGCTGTCCGCGCGCGAAGATGTGGCATTGCCCGCCGATACGGTCGTTTTCGGCGAAATCAGCCTCTCTGGCGCGCTGCGTCCGGTCGCTCAGACCGAAAACAGGTTGAAAGAAGCGCAGAAACTTGGTTTCTGCGCGGCAATTGCACCAAAGATGGTGAAACCTGCTCCCCGTTCGGGGATGGATGTGAAACAGATGCCCGACCTGGCAGGGGTTGTCGGGCAGATATTCGGCGCTGGCTGAGCCGCGCGCACCAGAGGGAGACAGGCATGGAAGGCTTCACACTCATTGATGCCGGTGTGGCGGTGGTCATCATCGTCTCTGCGATCCTTGCCTATTCGCGCGGGCTGTTGCGCGAGACGATGGCCATTCTGGGCTGGGTCGCCGCTGCTGTGCTGGCCTTCGTTCTGGCCCCCGCCGTGCAGCCGCTGGTGCGCGAAATCCCTTATCTGGGCGATTTCCTGGGCGATAGCTGCGAATTGAGCGTGATCGCATCCTTTGCGGCTGTCTTTGCCGTGGTGCTGGTGCTGGCGTCCCTGTTCACGCCGTTGTTTTCATCCTTCGTGCGAAACTCGGCGCTGGGCGGTGTCGATCAGGGGATGGGCTTTTTCTTTGGCGTCGCGCGCGGCATCCTGCTGGTTGCCATCGCGCTTCTGGTCTTTGACCGCGCCGTGCCCCCCGGATCGGTGCCGATGGTGGAACAATCGCGTTCGGCCGCCGTGTTTGCACAGCTTTCGGGCAATCTGGACCAGGCAGTGCCCGATGATGCACCAAACTGGCTGGTCGAACGCTACGAGGAACTGGTTTCGGTCTGCAACTAGGCCCCTCCGGGCACTGTGATGGTGACATCCTTCTGGCAATGGGCTAGAGGGGCGACAGACAATCCAGCCAAGGTATCGCCATGCTCGGCCACCCGTTCGACGATGATCACCTCCGTGAAGAATGCGGGGTGTTCGGATGTATCGGACTAGACGACGCCGCCAATTTCGTCGCCCTCGGACTGCACGCGCTGCAGCATCGCGGACAAGAAGCCGGTGGCATCATCACGCATCATCCCGAATCGGGCTTTCACTCGGCGCATCGGTTCGGGCTGGTGCGCGACAATTTCACCAAGGCCGGCGTGATCGAGGGGCTGCCCGGCGCCATCGGGATCGGCCATGTGCGCTATTCCACCGCCGGGTCCAAGGGCGCGACGCAGATCCGCGACATCCAGCCCTTTTTCGGCGAATTCGCCATGGGCGGTGCGGCGCTGGCGCATAACGGCAACATCACCAATGCCGATGCGATCCGCCGCGAACTGATCGAGCGCGGATCGATCTTTCAATCGGCATCCGACAGCGAATGCCTGATCCATCTGATGGCGCGGTCCTACCAGAAAACCATCCCCGAGCGGATGAAGGACGCGCTGCGCCGCGCCGAAGGGGCGTTTTCGGTCGTGGCCATGACCCGCACCAAGCTGATCGGCGTGCGCGATCCGCTGGGCGTGCGCCCGCTGGTGCTGGGACGGCTGGCAGGCGGCTGGGTTCTGGCGTCGGAGACATGCGCGCTCGATATCATCGGGGCAGAGTTCATCCGCGAAATCGACCCCGGCGAGATGGTGGTGATCGATGCCAAGGGTGTCGAATCGATGCAGCCTTTCGCGCCCCAGAAATCACGCTTCTGCATTTTCGAGCATGTCTATTTCTCGCGCCCCGACAGCTCTTACGGGGGGCGCTCGGTCTATGAAACGCGTCGCCAGATCGGGGTGGAATTGGCGCGCGAAGCCCCGGTCGAAGCCGATATGGTCTGCCCCGTGCCCGACAGCGGCACGCCTGCGGCCATCGGTTTCAGCCAGGAATCGGGTATTCCCTTTGCGCTGGGGATCACGCGCAACCAGTATATGGGCCGCACATTCATCGAGCCCAGCCAGCAGATCCGGTCCATGGGTGTACGGCTGAAACTGAACGTGAACCGCGCCCTGATCAAGGGCAAGCGGATCGTTCTGGTGGACGATTCGGTGGTGCGCGGAACGACCAGCCAGAAGATCAAGGAAATGATCCTCGAGGCCGGTGCCGCCGAGGTGCATTTCCGAATCGCCTCGCCGCCCACGGCATGGCCCTGTTTCTACGGGGTCGATACGCCCGAGCGCGACAAACTGCTCGCCGCCTCGATGACCGAGGACGAGATGCGCGATTATGTGGGCGTCGATTCGCTGAAATTCGTCACGCTGGACGGGCTCTACCGCGCGGTGGGCGAAGCAGGCGGGCGTAATGACGGTTGCCCGCAATATTGCGATGCCTGTTTCTCGGGTGAATACCCCATTGCGCCGCATGACATGCTGGAACGCGGCTTTCTGCCCAAGGCCGCCGAATAGCGCCTATTCCTTCGCGAGAACCGCAAAGGCATCGACATCCACCATGCCGTGATCGGTGATCTTGAGATGCGGGATCACCGGCAGCGCGATAAAGGCCAGTTGCAGGAACGGCTCATCCAGCGTGACGCCCAGATCGCGGGCGGCGGCGCGCAGATCGACCAGCGTGGCATGCACAGCCTCATGCGTTTCCAGCGACATCAGACCCGCCACCGGTAGCGGCAATTCGGCCTGCACTGCGCCCTGCCCGGCCACGACGAAGCCCCCCTCGATCTGCGACAACCGGTTCACCGCCAGCGCCAGATCGGCGTAATCGACCCCGACGGCGACGATATTGTGATGATCATGCGCGACCGTGGCCGCGATCGCCCCGCGCTGGATACCGAAGCCACGCACGAAGCCGGTCGCGATATTGCCGTTCTGCCCGTGCCGTTCGACCACGGCCACACGCGCCAGATCGCGGGCGGGATCGGGGCGCTTGTCGCCGCCCTCGGGGGTGATCTGCTCGCGCAGATGTTCAGTGATGATCTTGCCTTCCAAGATGCCGATGACCGGCGTGTCGGGCGCGGTGCCGGTATGGCGGAAATCCTCGGGGGCGACCTGCGGCGCCTTGACCGAATTGCGCGCGACCGGCGGGATGATGTCGCGCGCGGCAAAGGCGGGCGCGTCCACGACCTGACCCGCGCAGAGCACCATGCTGGCGCGGCAGCTTTCCAGATCCGGCAGTGCCACGATATCGGCACGCTTGCCCGGCGCGATCTGGCCGCGATCCTTCAGCCCGAACGCCTCGGCCGCAGACAGGCTGGCGGCGCGATAGACCGCCAGCGGGTCGCAACCCGCCGCGATCAGTGAACGAATCATGTGATCCAGATGCCCATGCTCGGCAATATCCAGCGGATTGCGGTCATCGGTGCACAGGCACATATAAGGCGCGGTCAGGGGCGTCAGCAGCGGCGCGAGCGCGGCCATATCCTTGCTGACCGAGCCTTCGCGGATCAGGATGCGCAGGCCCTTCTGCAGCTTTTCGCGCGCCTCTTCCAGGCTCGTCGCCTCATGCTCGGTGCGGATGCCCGCGCTGATATAGGCGTTCAGATCCATCCCCGACAGCAGCGGCGCATGCCCGTCGATATGCCCGCCCGCAAAGGCGCGCAGCTTTTCCATGCAGCCCGGATCACGGTGGATCACACCGGGAAAATTCATGAATTCCGCAAGGCCGATCATCTGCGGATGATCGGCCAGCGCGACGAGAGCTGCGGCATCGAGCGCGGCGCCGGCGGTTTCCATATGGGTCGAGGGAACGCAGGATGAGAGGTTCACGCGGATATCCATGACCGTTCGAGTGGCCGCATCAAGGAAGTAGCGAATCCCCTCGGCGCCCGCGACATTTGCGATCTCATGCGGGTCGCAGATGGCCGTGGTCACCCCGCGCGGGGCGACGCAGCGGTCGAACTCGAACGGTGTCACAAGCGAGGATTCGATATGCAGATGCGTGTCGATGAAACCGGGCACGAGGATCTGACCGCTGAGGTCGATCACCTCGCGCCCCTCATAGTCACCGAGGCCCAGGATCACACCGTCAAGGATGCCGACATCGCCGGTCAGGCGCGCGCCGGTGACCGTGCAGAGCGTTTCGGCCCCGCGCAGGACAAGATCGGCGGGGATGTCGCCGCGCGCGGCGGCAATGCGGGACTCGAGGGACATGGTGTGCTCCGGTTGATGGGTTTTATTGAGTATTTTTGGCAAGATGAAGGAGGGGTCAGGGGCTGAAACCGGACCGGGCGGCGGCATAG
>PWWF01000274.1 GCA_003561595.1 Paracoccaceae bacterium
CCGCGATCTGCGGCTGAGCGTGCAGCATACCGACCCCGAGATTGCGCGCGCGTCCCAGTTCACGCTGGCACCGGGGGCGGAATTTACCTTCACCTCGGATGCGCTGGACGGGCTGCGGCCAGGCACGGCGCGCGCCTCGCTGGTTGCGGGGGCCGGGGCCGCGCTGGATGTGCCGGGGCTGATCCAGCGGCTTTCGGGCTATCCCTATGGCTGCACGGAACAGATCGCCTCGTCCATCCAGCCGCTGTTGCTGGCGTCACATGCCGTGGCCGAACTGGGACTGATGAGCGAGGCCGAGGCGCGCGACCGCGTGCAGCAGGCGATTGACAGCATCCTGTCGCGGCAGGGGCGCACCGGGTCATTCGGGCTGTGGGGGGCTGGCGGGTATGAGCTGTGGCTTGACGCCTATATCACCGATATCCTGCTGCGGGCCGAGGCGCAGGGCGCCACTGTGCCCGCGACCGCGATGCGCATGGCGCTGAACAACCTGCGCAATGAGGTCGCGATGGCCGGGCAGCTTTATGGCGGGGCGGCGGGCTATGCCTATGCCTTCCACGTCCTTGCCCGCGCGGGACAGGCCGCAATCGGTGATCTGCGCTATTATGCCGACACGCTGCCGGACCGGTTCGACACGCCGCTGGCCGCGGCCCAGCTTGGCGCGGCCCTTGCCGCCTATGGCGATCAGCGCCGCGCGGATGCGATGTTCACCCGCGCGCGTGCGTTGATCGGCGAGGATGAGATGGGCCTGCGCGCCGATTACGGCACCGGGCTGCGCGATGCGGCAGGCCTGCTGGCACTGGCGGTCGAGGCGGGCAGCGACGCCGTGGACCGGGCGCAACTGGCGAGCTTTGTATCGGGCAGCGGCGCTGTCGATCAGCTTTCCACGCAAGAGGCCGCATGGTCGCTGCATGCAGCGATGGCCATGGGGGCCGAAGCGCAGGGCCTGACGCGCGATGGCGCGCCGGTGGATGGCAATGTCGTGGCGCTATATGACGGGGCGCCCGTGGTGATCGGCAATCTGGGCGCGCGAGAGGTCACGGTGACCCTGTCGGCCTTTGGCGTGCCGGATGTGCCAGTAGATGCAGGCGGTGTGGGCTACACGATAGAACGCAGCCTCTATTCGGTTGAGGGTGAGGCAGTCGACCCTGCGTCCTTGCGGGTAGGTGACCGGGTCGTGACCGTGCTGGAGCTGCGCCCCGATGCCGGGGTCAGCGGCGGGCGGCTGATGATCGACGATGCGCTGCCTGCGGGGTTCGAGATCGACAATGCCAATCTGCTGCGCGAAGGCGATATCCGCGCGCTTGACTGGCTGGACACGCATGATCTGGCCGAGATGACCGAGGCCCGCGCCGACCGCTTTCTGGCGGCGGTGGACTGGACCGAGGACCGCCCCCTGCGGCTGGCCTATATCGCGCGCGCTGTCTCGCCGGGGGTGTTCCATCACCCCGCCGCCAAGGTCGAGGACATGTATCGGCCCACGAACCGCGCGCTGGGGGCGACCGGGCAGGTTGTGATCGCACCGTGAGGCTTTTGGCACTGGGTCTTTGTGCCGCGCTGGCGCTGGGGATCGGGCTGGATCGCTGGATCGCGGCGACCGATCTGCCCCCGCTGGTGCCCGACACCTCGGTCGAGGTGCTGGCGCGTGATGGCAGCTTGCTGCGCGCTTACACAGTGCAGGACGGGCGCTGGCGTCTGGGTGTTGCGCCCGAGCGTGTTGACCCGACCTATCTGGCGATGCTGTTGGCCTATGAGGACAAGCGTTTCTATCGACATCGGGGTGTGGACCCCGTGGCGCTGCTGCGTGCGGCCGGGCAAAGCCTCTGGCGGGGGCGCGTCGTCTCTGGCGGATCAACCCTGACCATGCAGGTCGCGCGGCTGATCGAGGAGGGCCCCACCGGCACATGGCGCGGCAAGCTGCGTCAGATGCGCCTGGCGCTGGCGCTGGAACGCGTGCTGGGCAAGCCCGAGATCCTGAGCCTTTACCTGCATCACGCGCCGATGGGCGGCAATATCGAAGGGCTGCGCGCGGGCAGTTTCGCGTGGTTCGGGCGCGAGCCCGCGCGGCTGACCGAAGCGCAATCGGCGCTGCTGGTGGCGCTGCCGCAATCACCTGCCGCGCGCGCGCCCGACCGACACCCCGACCGCGCACGGGTCGCGCGCGCCCGCGTGCTGGCGCGTGCCGTCGCGGCGGGTGTGATCGACGCGGATACTGCAACCGCCGCGCAGCGCGAACCCCTGCCGCAGGACCGCCGCGCCTTTCCGGCGCTGGCCCCGCATCTGGCCGACCGTCTGCGCGCGGCCCGGCCCGATCGCCATGTCCATCGCACCACGATCGACCCCAACCTGCAGACGGCGCTGGAACAGGTCGCGCGTCAGGCGCAGCGTGATCTGCCGCCGCGTGCCACCGTCGCGATGATGGTAGCCGACCCGGCCTCGGGCGAGATTGTCGCAAGCGTCGGGTCAGGCGATTATCTGGACATGGCGCGCGAAGGCTTTGTGGACATGACGCAGGCCCTGCGCTCGCCCGGATCGACATTGAAGCCGCTGGTCTATGGGCTGGCCTTTTCCGACGGGCTGGCGCATCCGGAAACGCTGCTGCATGACCGCCCCGCGCGTTTCGCGGGCTATGCGCCGCAGAATTTCGACCGCCAGTTTCGCGGCCCCGTCACGGCGCGAGAGGCGTTGCAGATATCGCTCAACCTGCCGGTGGTCGAATTGACGCAGGCGCTGGGGCCCGCGCGACTGATGGCAGCCCTGCGCGCCGCCGGTGTGCGGGCCGAGGTGCCGGGCGATGCGCCGGGGCTTGCGGTGTCTCTGGGTGGTGTCGGCATGTCGCTGGAGGGGTTGGTGCAGCTCTACGCCACCATCGCGCGCGGCGGTGCGGCGGTCGATCTGTCGGTGGAGGGGCCGAGCGATTCGCCCCGCCGTCAGGTCCTGAGCGCCGAGGCCGCCTGGCATCTGGGCGATATTCTGGCCGCCGCCCCCCGCCCCGCGCGCTTGCCGGATTGGCGCGTCGCGTTCAAGACGGGTACCTCCTATGGGCACCGGGATGCGCTGGCGGTGGGCTTTGACGGGGCGCATGTGGTCGGGGTCTGGGTCGGGCGCGCGGATGGCGCGCCGGTGCCCGGGATATACGGGGTCGATGTTGCAGCCCCCATTCTGTTCGATGTGTTCGGCCATCTGGGGACGGCACCTGTGGCGCTGCCCCCCGCGCCGCCTGCGGCGCTGGTTCTGGCGCATGGTGATCTGCCCGATCCGCTGCGCCAGTTCCGCATGGGGCCGCGCGCGGGCGATCAGGCGCCGCAACTGGCCTTTCCCCCCGATGGTGCCGAACTGGTGCCGATGGGCGGGCGGGTGATGGTGCGGGTTGAACGCGGGCAGGCGCCGTTCACATGGTTTGCCAATGGCGCCCCGGTCCTGCGCCAGAGCCATGAGCGCGAGACGATGCTGGAACTCGACAGTCCTGGGTTCGTCTCGCTGGCGGTGGTCGATGCCACAGGTCAGGCCGCCCGCGTGCAGGTCGAGCTGCGCTGACGGACCGTGGGTAGCCAGGCAATCATCACTCCTGCACAGCGGCGGCGAGGGTGGTGATCGACCCGGCATCGGTTGCAGCGATGACAGCGTAATGCAGACCCTCGCTGCTCCAATACGCCATCCTCTCCCCGTCGCGTTCCGCAACGCGCAGGCTGTAATCTGGTTGTTCCAACGCGCGTGGGGTCATCGAGACGGTGATTCGCTCATTGTCCGGGTTTCGATAATAGAACACGGCGACCGGCTGGTTATCGACCACCGCCAGACGTGCGGTTTCCACCTGATAGCCCAGCCGGTCCAGCTTGGGGCTGTCGATCTTCTGCTGCATCTGTTGCGACATCCAGTCCAAGGCGGCGTCCATCTCATATGCCTCAAAACTGGCGCGTTCAAAGGCGGCGAGCTTGTAGGCCGTATGTTCCGCCAGCGTGTGCGAGACGAATTGCGGATAGACCGTGCCACCATTGCCAGTGCCGCTGCCATAAAGCGCATGTGTGCCCCAGCCCGCCGCGAACAGCAGAACGCTGGCCGCGATACGCTGCACCACAGGGCCGAAAGCCACCACGCGCCAGCGCCGCTTTTGCAGCTTGCGCGCAAGCTGGCGTTCCAGCGCGGCGATCTGCAGGTTTTCGGGGCGGTCATCCGCGCTGGCGGCGTAATCATGCAGCAGATTGCCGAAATGCCGCCATTGCGCCACGGCCTCGCGGGCTTGGGCGTCATGGGCCAGCCGCGCCTCAATCTCGGCCATCCGCTCGGGCGCGAGCGTGCCATCGACATAGGCCATCAAGTCGGGGTCAAGGCCCGGATCAGGGGTATCCGTGCGCGTCATGCGTCACCTTCCTTCCGTTTCAGGATCGTCAGCTTTCCCGCGCCGACACCCTGCACGATCCGGCGCAGGGCCTCGCGTCCGCGGCCCAGCCGCGACATGAATGTGCCAAGCGGCACGTCCAGACAGCGCGCGGCTTCGGCATAGCTCATCTCGCGCAGCGCGATCAGGATGATCGGCATGCGCTGCGCCTCGGGCAACTGGTCCAGCGCGCCCAGCACCTGCTTCAGTTCAAGCTGCGTGTGCTGGCAGTCGCGCGCCACCGGGTCCGGCAGGTCGGGCGCAGCATCCGTGCGCGTTTTCGCGCGGCGCAACTCGCTGACATGGGTGTTGTGCAGGATGCGGAACAGCCACGGGCGCAGGTTCGAACCGGGCTGGAACGTATCGGACTTGGCAATCGCTTTCAGCAGTGTTTCCTGCACCAGATCATCGGCGGCGACCGGGTCGCGGGTCAGGACCAACGCATAGCGGCGCAGGCTGCCGACATGGGTATGCAATTCGGTTTTCAGGCTCACGATGTCACCTTTTCAGGCTAGTTTTCAGGACATACGCGCCATGCGCGGGTTTCATCCAGAAACTGCGGAAAAAATCTGTCGCGTCAGCCGGGATGAAAGCCCCGCGTGAGGCGTTTTCCCTGCAGTTACAGGAGAGCACCATGGCAAACGATCTGATCCTGCGGCCGCCCGTGCCCGCGAAGCGACCGCAGACAACACTGCCGGGCCTGATCTTCGGCACGAAACCGCGGGTGATCGCAAAACGCAGTGTGCTGTATCTGGCCGCTGTTCTGGTCCTGTATTTCGGCGTGATCGGCAATCTGATGCATCGGATCGACGCGGATCTGGAGTTCACACCGCCCGCGCCCATCGAGGATGGCAGCCATGCCGTGAACATGGCCGAAGCGCTGATCCTGCGCGAAACGGTCGAGAACCGCTGGACCGCGAATGACCCGATCTTCTTTCCGACCGCGTTTCACGACAACATGCCGAATTTTCAGCGCGGCATGATGCGCGCGATCAGCCGTTTCACGATGGAGCTGGAAAACCAGATCGGGCGGCTGCGCGGATCCTCGGCCATCGACCGCGATCTGGAACGCGCGACCGGCCTGCTGCAATTCCCGACCGATGTGTGGCTGTTCGATTTCGACCAGTCCTTCCTGCCGATCCAGCCCGCCGACACGCAATATGAGGCCGCCGCCCGCGCCTTGCGGTCCTTCAACACGCGTGTGGCCATCGGCATGGCCGTGTTCGAGACCCGCGCCGACGCGCTGGCCCTGACGGTTGAACGCATGGCCAGTGAGCTGGGATCGCGCGCCGCAATCGTGGATGACCATGTCAGCGGCGACGGGTTCATCATCGATTTCGTGTCCGATGACATCTTCTATTTCAACAAGGGGATGGCCTATGCGTCCTATCTTTTGCTGCGCGAACTGGGCCGCGATTTCGAGGATGTCATCCGCGCCCAGGGCCTGACCCGCGTGTGGCAGCAGGGGCTGGAGAGCCTGCGCCTGGCGTCCCAGCAAAAACCGCTGATTGTGTTGAACAGCTCTGGGGCGAACAGTTTCCTTGCCAATCATCTGCATCTGCAGGGGTTCTACCTGAAACGCGCGATCCTGCAACTTGATGAGGTCGCACGCGTGATCCGCGCGAACTGAGCGACATCTTTTGCGAGCGCACCCCGGCCTCCAGGGCCGGGGTGTTTGCTGTGCAGGCTTTCTTGCGCTTCGGACTGACTGGCGCGCGTGCGACGGCCTCGCCAAAACGCCCGGCTTGTCCCGCAGACAAGCGGCAAGAGAAGCCTTCCATCCCTCCAAGTGATGCATTGGCTCTAGCAATCTGCGCGAGGGGAGCGGCACCAGATGTTGACTGGTCCTTGGCATGGTGGCGCGTGCGCAATTCCCAAGACGCCCCGCAGGTCATATCCGCGCACATGAAAACGCCGGGGCAACATGGCCCCGGCGTTTCTCGCAATGTCGCGGCGTTATTCTGCCGCGATGGCGTGGTGCTCTCGCCTCTCGATGCCTGCATCCTCTTCCTCGACCAGCCGCAGGATGTCCGAGGTGATCTCGGCTTCGCGTTCGGCCCGAAGCGCCAGTTCCTCGACATCGAAGGCAAGCGTCGCACGCGACAGGCCGATCCGGTTTAGCTGCCGCTCGTTCAGGCGCAGCAGGGTGGCTGTGACCGCGATCATGTCGCGGTCCTGCAGCCAGGCTTCATAGTCGCGCCGGTCGCGATGGATCAGCCGGCCCCACAGGCCGATCATGCCATCCTTGCGCTTGGCGCGGGCGGGCAGGGCAGGGGCAGTCTGTGTCATGGACATGGGTTCCTCCATCTGGTTGACATGGCGATAACGCCTTGATGCTGCATTTCATCCCGGCCTCACCACGGCGTGATCGCCCGAGGGTTTCGCCGCACGCGACGGGATGAAACTGCGCCCCCATGCGTTAGCTTATCAACCATGATATGACGGATCATCATCGCCGCGGCGCAGCTTGCGGGGATGCTCGATCACGGGGATACGAGGCTATTGTGCGCAAGACTGCCGAACAGACACCGGGCCATGATGGCCCCCCGCCCGCACGCGCCACCCAGATGGTGCTGCGCGACACGCCCCCGCCGCCTGGCATGCGCTGGCGTCGTTTTGCCGTCAAACTGGTGGCGCTGGCGCTGATCTGGGGGGTGCTGACCGAATTTCGCGTCGATGCGTTATACTTCGGGGTGCCCGCCATCCTGCTGGGGGCGGCGCTGGTCTTTGCGATGCCAGTCGCGCCGGGCTGGCGCATTTCGCCTGCTGGGGCGGTCAGTTTCGCGCTGTGGTTCGCGGTCCAGTCGGTGCGCGGGGCGGTCGATGTCGCGCAGCGCGCCTTTTCGCCCGCGATGCCGCTGCGCCCCGGCTTTCGCAGCTATGCGCCCGACCTGCCGGGTGGCGCGCCACGGGTGATGTTCCTCAACACAATCACGCTTCTGCCCGGCACCCTGTCGGCCGAGGTTGAGGGTGATGAGGTGATTGTCCACATGCTCGACACACGCGCCGATCTGGAGGCCGATCTTGGCGCGCTGGAGGCGCGGATCGCCGCGCTGTTCGGCCTGAACGTCAATCCCAGAGGGTCCACATGACGATCTATCTTTACGCTATCGCCACGCTGCTGCTGCTGAGCATCCTGGCCGGGCTTATCCGCGTGTTGCGCGGTCCCCGCCCGGCAGAGCGCATGATGGCCGCGCAGCTATTCGGGACAGCGGCGGTCGCGATCCTGCTGATCCTGTCGCGCATCATGGACAGCCCGGCGCTGCTGGATGTCGCAATGGTCTTTGCGTTGCTGGCCTCCGTGACGCTGGTGGCCTTTGTCGTCCTTGCCTCGCGAAAGGTGTCGTGATGCCCGATCTGATACCCCTGGTCTCGGCAGTTCTGATCGCGGCCGGTGCCGTGTTCTTCATCGCCGGCACTGTCGGGCTGCTGCGCTTTCCAGACACCTATTGTCGCCTGCATGCGCTGACCAAGGCCGACGGGCTGGGGCTGGCGCTGATCGCGCTGGGCATCGCCCTGACCGCCAGCAGCTTTGGCGAGGTGTTTCGCATCGCGCTGATCTGGTTCTTTGTGGCCGTGGCCAGCGCCACGGGTGGTCATCTGATCGCGACTTATGCCCGCCGCGTGGACCGTGCCGAGGGGAAGGAGGGGTCATGACCGATGCCGCCATCCTGTTCGACCTGCTGCTGGCAGGCTCGGTCATCGCGCTGGCCATTGCGTCGCTGACCGTGCGCGACATGTTCGCGGCGATCGTGCTGTTCGTTATATTCGGCCTGCTGTCCGCGCTGGCCTGGGTGCGGCTGTCCGCCCCTGATGTCGCGCTGGCAGAGGCCGCCATCGGCACCGGCGTCACCGGCGCACTGCTGCTCAAGACGTTGCATCATCTGCGCTATGTCACGGGTAAGCTGGGCGAGGGGCCAGCGCGCGGCCTGACCCCCACCGCGCCTGTGCCTGCGGGCGTGATCTGGGCCAATGCCGCGTTTTGCGGCATGATCACGCTGGGGCTTGCACTGGCCTTTCTGGGCGCGCCGCGATCCGGGCCGGGGTTCGACGCGCTGGTGGCCGAGGCGATGCCTGCCAGCGGGGTGGACCATCCGGTGACGGCTGTGCTGCTGAATTTCCGCGCCTATGACACGCTGATGGAAGTGGTGGTGCTGCTGGCCGCCGTGATCGCGGTCTGGCAGATCGAACGGGGCCTGTCCGACGCCCCCGCCCCCGCGCTGGGTGAGGTCTGGCAGGGGTTCGCGCGCCTGACACTGCCCGCCATCGTGGTCGTGGGCACCTATCTGCTGTGGAAAGGGTCCGAGGCACCGGGCGGCGCGTTTCAGGGGGGCGCGGTGCTGGCGGCGGTGGGGTTGTTGCTGCTGTTGTCGCGGATCTATGTGCCGCAGCCCGCGCATCGCGGTCTGGCGCGCTGGGCCTTTGTGCTGGGCGCGGGGGCTTTTGCCGGGGTGGCGCTGCTGGTGTCGGGCGGCGGGCGTGTGGCCTTCGAATACCCGGCGGAACACGCCTATGCCCTGATCCTGCTGATCGAGGGGCTGGTGACCATCTCCATCGCTGTGACGCTGGCCGCGCTGTTTCATGGGCGCGAGCCTGTCGCGGCCCCGGTGCCGGAGGGGCGCAATGACACCTGATCTGATCTATGGGCTGACCGGGATCGCGGTCTTTGCCATCGGGCTGGTGGGCGCGCTGTGCGCGCAGGACCGGCTGCGCCGTGTGCTGGCGCTCAAGCTCTGTTCGGTGGGTGCGGGCTTCGTGCTGGTCGTCGCGGCCTGGCGCAGCCCGCCTGCCGACCCGGACCCTGTGCCGCATGCGCTGGTCATCACCGGCATTGTCGTGATGGTCAGCGCGACTGCCGTGGCGCTGGCGCTGATCCGCCGTTTGCAAACGCTCGAGGCCGAAGATGATGATGATTGATCCGGTCATCCTGACCCTGTTCCTGCCCTTGTTCGGCGCCATCGCGGCCTTTGTGCTGCCGCGTGCAGCGGCCTGGGTCGGGCTGTTGGCCGTGCTGGCGACAGGGGGCGCGGTCGCCGCACTCGTGCGCGACGTGCTGGCAGCGGGCGAGGTCGTGACCCAACTGGGCGGCTGGGCCCCGCCGCTGGGTATTGCGCTGCGCGCGGATGGGCTGAGCGTGGCCATGCTGGCCATGACGGCGGGCGTGGGCCTGCTGGTCAGCATCGGCGCGCTGGACAGCCTGCGCGATCTGCGCGAGCGGCAGTATTTCTGGCCGCTCTGGCTGCTCTTGCTGACGGGCATGAACGGGGTCTATCTGGGCACCGATATCTTCAACCTCTATGTGATGATTGAGGTCATCGCGCTGGCCGCCGTGGGCCTGACCGTGCTGAGCGGCACGAAACAGGCCGTGCGCGCGGGGCTGGAATACATGTATGCCTCGATCCTTGGGGCGCTGTTGTTCCTGATGGGGGTGGGCTTTGTCTATCTGCAGACGGGTCGGCTGGATTTCGCAGGGCTGATCGCGGCGGAGCCCTCTGGCGCGATGAGTGCCGCGCTGGCCCTGATGGTCGTGGGGCTATTGCTGAAAACCGCGCTATTCCCGCTGCATTTCTGGCTGCCTGCGGCCCATGCGAATGCCACGGCCCCGGCCTCGGCGCTGTTGTCGGGGCTGGTGGTCAAGGCCGCGCTTTATATCTTTCTGCGGCTGACCACCTATATGCCGCTGCCCGATGAGATACTGGTCACGCTGATCGGCATGCTGGGGGCCGGGGCCGTGCTGTGGGGGGGCGTGCAGGCCTTGCGGGCCGAGCGGCTGAAACTGCTGGTGGCGTGGTCCACGGTCGTGCAGATCGGGCTGATCTTCATTGCCTTTGCGCGCGCCGGGCAGGTGGGCCTGTCCGAGAGCTGGAAGGCAGCGGCGCTTCTGATCCTGGCGCATGGCGTGGCGAAATCCGCGATGTTTCTGGCAGCCGGGCGCATCAAGGATGAAATCGGCCATGACCGGATCGCCGATCTGGACAAATCCGACATCCGACCCACGCTGGCGCAATTCACCTTTGCTCTGGCCGCGATCAGCATTATCGGCCTGCCCCCCAGCCTTGGCTTCATCGGGAAATGGACGCTGATGGAAGGGGCCATGGCGGCCGGATACTGGCACTGGGTTGCCGTCACGATGATCGGCACACTGATGTCGGTGGCCTATTTCAGCCGGGTCTTTGCCGGGTTCCTGCGCTTTGACCGGATGCGCGGCGAACTGGCCGAACACAAGGGCTGGGCGCTGGCGGATGCCGCGCCGCTGACACTGGCCATCGCGGCCATATCGCTGGGCCTGATGGCTGCGCCGATCCTCAGCTTTATCGAGCTTGGCTACCCGTTCGGAGCGCAATAATGACCGAAACACCGTTTCTGCCGCTTTTCATTCTGCTGACCTCGCTTCTGGCCTCGCCCGTCCTGTTCGCGCTGCCAGAGACTGCGGCGCGCCTGCGCACGGGCATCAATCTGGGGGTTGCGGCGGTCAAGGTCGCGCTGGTCGCCTGGCTGGGCTGGAAGGTCGGGCAGGGCGTGATCTATGATGTCAGCTTCACCATGTTGCCGGGGCTGGATTTCAAGCTTCAGGCTGACCCGCTGGCGATGCTGTTCATCTCGCTTTCAGCGATCCTGTGGCTGATCACCACGGTCTATTCCGTGGGCTATCTGGAACGCGGGCCCCACCGCGCGCGGTTCTTCGGGTTTTTCAGCCTGTGCGTGGCCGCGACTGTTGGCATCGCCATGGCTGGGAACCTGTTCACATTCCTGATCTTTTACGAGTTGCTGACGCTGGCCACCTATCCGCTGGTGATCCATCGCGGCAGCGCCGAGGCGTTGCGCGCAGGCCGCATCTATCTGATCTACACGCTGGCCGGGGGGTTGGTGCTGCTGTTGGGCACGCTGGGGCTGTGGGTGCTGGCCGGCACGACCGATTTCGCGCCCGGCGGCATCCTTGATGATGTGGTGGCCGAGAACCGGCTGGCGGCGCAGATGCTGTTCGTGGTGCTGGTGGGCGCGCTGGGGGTCAAGGCCGCGCTGGTGCCGTTTCACGCCTGGCTGCCCATTGCGATGGTGGCCCCTGCGCCCGTCTCGGCCCTGTTGCACGCGGTCGCGGTGGTCAAGGCGGGCGCGTTCGGGATCATGCGCGTGGTCTATGAGGTCTTTGGCATTGAGACTGCGCAGGCGCTGGGCATGACCGCGCCGCTGGCGGCAATGGCGGCTATCACGATCCTCTATGGCTCGCTTTGCGCGATCACGCAGGATGACATCAAGAAGCGCCTTGCCTATTCGACGGTCAGCCAGGTCAGCTACATCACGCTGGGCGTGGCGCTGGCCAGCCCCATCGCGGCTGTGGGGGCCATGGCGCATCTGATCCATCAGGGGCTGATGAAGATCACGATGTTCATGGCCGCAGGCAATCTGGCCGAAGGGCTGGGCGTGAAAAAGGTCAGCCAGATGGACGGGGTGGGCCGCGACATGCCGGGCACGATGCTGGCCTTTTCCGCCGCCGCACTGGCGATGATCGGTCTGCCGCCGCTCGCGGGGTTTGTCAGCAAATGGTATCTGGCGCAGGGCGGGCTGGATGCGGGCTATGGCTGGGTGATCGCGCTGCTGTTGGGGTCCAGCCTGCTGAATGCGATCTATTTCCTGCCCATGCTGCACCGCGCCTGGTTCCGCGACGGGGGCGCGCGCGACCAGACCCCGGCGCGCCGTCGCATCGGCTGGATGCTGGCCGCCCCGCCGATTGCGACCGCGCTGATGGTGCTGGCCGTGGGTGGCTTTGCCAATGCGCCCTTCAGCCCGCTGGAATGGACGCGTTTCGTCGTGGCGATCGAGTATCAGGAGTAAGGGATGACACTCTCGGTCTATCTGTTTGCGGTGGGCTGGCCGCTGGCCATGGCGGCGGCGCTGTTGGTCGCGCCTGCGCGCCCGATTCTGTGGCGGATGATGCCGCTGGCCGCGCTGCCCGCGCTGCTGCTGGGCCTTCTGGTGCCCGGCCCGCAACTGGTGCGCGGTGACTGGTTCGTGCTGGGCCTGACGATGGGGCTGGACCAGACCTCGCGCCTGTTCGTGATCTTTACCAGCGTGCTGTGGATCGCAGCCTCCAGCGCCGCGCGGCACTGGATGCGCGATGACCCGCGCGCCACGGGCTTTGGCGTCATGTTCCTGATGGCGATGAGCGGCAATCTCGGGCTGATCCTGTCCAAGGATGCGATGGCGTTCTATGGCGCCTTTGCGCTGATGAGCTTCGCGTCCTACGGGTTGGTCGTCCATACCCGCGATGCGGGCGCCAAGGCGGCGGCACGGCTCTATATCGGGTTTGTCGTGATCGGCGAGTTGATCCTGTTTTCCGGGCTGGTGCTGGCGGCCACGCAATCCGGCTCGATCCTGCTCGAGGACATGCGCAGCACCGAGCTGTCGGGGCTGGCGGTGGCGCTGCTGCTGGTCGGCTTTGGCATCAAACTGGGGGTGATGCCGCTGCATTTCTGGCTGCCGCCCGCGCATGGCGCGGCCCCGGTGCCCGCCAGCGCGGTCCTGTCGGGCGCGATGATCAAGGCCGGGCTGTTCGGCATCCTGTCTGCCGTACCGTTGGGCGTGGTCAGCTATTCCGATCACGGCACGGTCGTCATGGCCGCCGGGATGATCACGATCTTTGCCGCGCTTCTGCTGGGCGTCCAGCAGGACAGCGCCAAGCCCGTGCTGGGTTTTTCCAGCGTCAGCCAGATGGGCATTATCGCGCTGGGGCTGGGCGCGGGGCTGATGACGCCTGCGGCCTGGCCCGCCATTGCGCCGGTGCTGGTGTTTCTGGCCGCGCATCACGGACTGGGCAAGGGGGCGCTGTTTCTCGGCGTCGGCGCATGGGCCGCGCAGGCCGGGCGCGCGGGGCGCGTGGCGGTCACGTTGGCCATGCTGGCCCCGGCGCTTGTGCTGGCGGGGCTGCCCTTCAGTTCCGGCGCATTGGGGAAAGAGGCGCTGAAAGACGCGCTCGGGTCAGGGTCCGAGGTCTGGCTGCCCTGGCTGATCCTGGCGCTGACGCTGTCGGGCGTTGCGACCACGCTGCTGATGGCGCGCGCGCTGGCCGCCCTCTGGCTGCACCCGCCCAAGGCCCCGCCTGCCCGGCCAGAGGCGCTGGCGCTGCCCTTTCTGGGCCTTGCGGGTGGGGCTGTGGCGCTGCCGGTCATCTGGCCGCTGCTGGACAGCGGCATGGCCGCGCCCGTGCTGGATGCGTATAGCGGCGCGCTCTGGCCTGTCGCGCTGGGCACCGGGATCGCGCTGACCACGGCTATCAGTGCCTATGCACAGCATGTCGGCCCGGCTGCGTTCGTCGCGCTATTGCTGTCGCCGGGGCGCGCGGTGACGGGCCGGATGGAAAGCTGGTGGTCCGCCAAGCGCCGGGCTGCGCGGCGCGTGGGGCGCGCCGTGCCGCGCAGGCTGGAGGGGGTCGGGCAACGCTGGCGGCTGGGTCAGGCAGCGATTGCCGGGCTGATCGTCGCCGTCCTGCTGGTCGAGGCGACATCCCCCCTGCGCCCGACTCAGACCAAGACGCCCGCCGTGTTGCTGGACCCGACCGGACAGGAAACCGAGCTGGACCTGCCCGATCTGGAAACCGACACCGAGATAGAAGAGACTGAGGCGCTGGAGGATGATCTGGCCGACTAAGCCTCTCAGGGGATGAAGGCCAGCCCGACCCCGCCCGCTGCGGCCACGATCACCACCACCCAGGGCGGGGCCTTCCACGCCATCAGCAGCACGAAACAGGCCAGGGCGAGGGTGAAATCGCGCATATCCCCGACCGCGCTGGTAAAAACAGGGGAATAGAGCGCTGCGCCAAGAATGCCCACGACCGCCGCATTCGCCCCCTGCATCAGCGATTGTGCTTTCGCCATGGTGCGAAATCGCTCCCAGAAGGGCAGCACGCCGATCAGCAGCAGGAAACCCGGCACAAAGATCGCGGCCAGCGCCAGCGCGCCACCAAGGGTTCCGTTGGGCACCGGACCCAATGCGCCCAGATAGGCGGCAAAGGTAAACAGCGGCCCCGGCACCGCCTGCGCCGCGCCGTAGCCTGCCAGAAACTCATCGGCGCTGATCTGCCCCGTGGCGACCGTTTCGGCCTGCAACAGCGGCAGCACCACATGGCCACCGCCAAAGACCAGCGACCCGGCGCGATAATAGCTGTCGATCAGTGCCAGAACCGCCCCGTGCCCGGCCAACAGCGGCAAAAGCGCCAGCAGAGCCGCAAAGACAATCAGCGCCCCGATGGCTATGCGGCGCGACACGGGCGTTGCCAGTGGCGCGCCCCCGCTTGCGCTCGCACCACGCCCCAGCACCAGCCCGGCCAGCCCGCCCAGGACAATCGCGCCGACCATGCCGGAAGCACCGGGCAGGACAGCCAGCATCGCGACCGCGCCCACGGCGATGGCAGCGCGTTCGCGGTCCGGGCACAGGTTCTGCGCCATGCCCCAGACGGCTTGGGCGATGATCGCCACAGCCACGATCTTCAACCCGTTCAGCGCGCCGGTGCCCACCGGCCCCGACAGGCTGGCCGCGCCCAGTGCAAAGGCCAGCATGATGAGCGCCGAAGGCAGGGTAAAGGCCACAAAGGCCGCCAGCGCGCCTGCCCAGCCCGCCCGCATCATCCCCAGCGCAAACCCCACCTGGGATGAGGCCGGACCCGGCAGAAACTGGCACAGCGCCACCAGATCGGCATAGGCGCGGTCATCCAGCCATTTGCGACGGGTCACCAACTCATCCCGGAAATAGCCCAGATGTGCGATCGGCCCGCCAAAGCTGGTCAGCCCCAGCTTGAGGAACGCGCCGAAAACCTCGGCCGCATTGCCTGCCAGGGTGGTGGGTTGTGTCATCACGGATTTGCCTTGTGTCGCGTCGGGCCGGTTCTGTCGGATTGGTGTAACAGTTACGTGGCAGGGCTGTCAGCGCGTGGGAAAAACCATGCTGTCCTTGACCGTGCCATAGGCGAAGCTGGTGTCAATCGACCCGATCCCGCCCACGCGTTGCAGTCGGGTGCGGATGAATGCCTCATACGCGTCCAGCGACGCGGTGACGACGCGAAGCTGATAATCGGAGTGCCCGGTCATGACATGGCATTCCAGCACCTCTTCCATGCGCCCGACCTCGCGTTCGAAACTGCCGACAGTC
Source organism: Paracoccaceae bacterium (assembly GCA_003561595.1). GTDB lineage: Bacteria > Pseudomonadota > Alphaproteobacteria > Rhodobacterales > Rhodobacteraceae > Roseinatronobacter. The sequence goes on from PWWF01000274.1 coordinate 15,518, forward strand.
GCCTCGTCATGCCGTTCCAGCCGGATGCGGACAAAGGCCGTGATGGCCAGACCATAGGCCCGCGGTTCGACCCGGGCGGAATAGCCGCGGATCACCCCGCGCTTTTCCAGATTGCGCAAGCGGCGCAGGCAGGGCGAGGGGGACAGATTGACCGCCGCCGCCAGATCCTGATTCGACATGCGCCCGTCCCGCTGCAATGCGCGGATGATCTGGCGGTCCTTGTCGTCCATTTTGGCCCCAATACTGGCATATTCTGCTAATTTATAGGCCAAACGGGGCTGAGTGCGCAATTCCTGAACGTCTATATCGCGATACCCTGCCGAAAACAGGAGATGAAAATGACCCAGAAAAAAGGTTTCGCCACCCGCGCCATTCATTGCGGCTATGACGCGATGCACAACCACGGCGCGCTGACCCCGCCCTTGCACCTGACCTCGACCTTTGCCTTTGACACCGCCGAGGCCGGGGGCGAGCTGTTTGCCGGGGCAGGGGGCGGGCATGTCTATTCGCGCATCTCGAACCCGACGTTGGACCTGCTGGAACAGCGCATCGCCACGCTGGAAGGGGCCGAGGCCGGGCTGGCGCTGGCCTCGGGCATGGGGGCGATCACATCGGTGCTGTGGACGCTGCTTGCGCCGGGGGATGAGGTGATCGTGGACAAGACGCTCTATGGCTGCACCTTTGCCTATATGCAGCACGGGTTGCGCAAATTCGGGATCACCATCACGCATGTCGATCTGACCGAGCCTGAGAACCTGACCGATGCGATGAGCGCGCGCACGCGCATCGTGTATTTCGAAACCCCGGCGAACCCGAATATGCGGCTGGTCGATATTGCCGCTGTCGCGCGCATCGCCCATGCGGGTGGGGCGCAGGTGGTGGTCGATAACACCTATGCCACGCCTTATCTGACCCGGCCCATCGCGTTGGGGGCCGATCTGGTCGCGCATTCGGCCACGAAATACCTGGGCGGGCATGGCGATCTGGTCGCAGGTCTGATCGCGGGCCGGGCAGAGGCGATTTCCGAAATCCGACTGGTCGGCATGAAGGACATGACCGGCGCGGTGATGGCGCCCTTCAACGCGATGCTGGTCATGCGCGGGCTCAAGACGTTGGCGCTGCGCATGGACCGGCATTGCGCGTCGGCGCAGGTCGTGGCGGACTGGCTGGACGGGCACCCGGCGGTCGCGAAAGTGCATTACCCCGGCCTGTCCGGTTTCGCGCAAGCTGATCTGGCGTCGCGGCAGATGGCCCAGCCCGGCGGCATGATCGCGTTTGAGCTTGAGGGCGGCATGCAGGCCGGGCAGGCGATGATGAACCGGCTGCAGATGATTGCGCGCGCCGTGTCGCTGGGCGATGCGGAAACGCTGATCCAGCACCCGGCCTCGATGACGCATTCGACCTATACGCCGGAAGAGCGCGCCGTGCATGGGATCGGGGATGGTCTGATCCGCCTGTCGGTCGGGCTTGAAGATGTGGATGACATCGTGGACGATCTGGACACCGCGCTTGGCCAATATCCTGCCGCCCAGAGCGCCTGAGCACAAGGCTAACCCGATGCATGACACCACCCGCCATCTGAAAACCATCGAAGCGCGGCTGCTGTGGCTGTCGCACTGGATGATCCATCACGCCAACCACATCCGCCCCAAGGTGGACGGGATCAAGACAGGCGGGCATCAGGCAAGCTCCGCCTCGATGGTGTCGATCATGACCGCGCTTTATTTCAGTGCGCTGCGGCCCGAGGATCGGGTCGCGGTCAAGCCCCATGCGGGGCCGGTGTTCCATGCGATGCAGTACCTGATGGGTCATCTGGATCTGGAGCGGATGCAGGCGTTTCGCGGCTGGGGCGGGGTGCAAAGCTACCCGTCGCGCACCAAGGATGTGGATGATGTGGATTTCTCGACCGGGTCGGTGGGGCTGGGCGTGGCGATCACCAGTTTCGCGTCGTTGGTGCAGGATTACATTGCCGCCAAGGACTGGGGCCGCGACGCACCAAAGGGCCGCATGGTCGCGCTGGTGGGCGATGCGGAACTGGACGAAGGCAATATCTACGAGGCCCTGCAAGAGGGCTGGAAGAACCATCTGCGCAATTGCTGGTGGATCATCGACTATAACCGCCAGTCGCTGGACGGGATCGTGCGCGAAGGGCTGTTCGAGCGGGTCGAGAAGATCTTTGACGCCTTTGGCTGGGATGTGGTGCGCGTGAAACACGGCGCCTTGCAGCGTGTGGCGTTTGATGAGCCGGGCGGCCGCGCCTTGCGCGACTGGATCGATAGCTGCCCCAATGCCGAATATTCTGCGCTGACCTATCAGGGCGGGGCGGTCTGGCGGCAGCGGCTGATGGATGATCTGGGCGATCAGGGAGATGTGACCGCGCTGATCGAGCGGCGCTCGGACGCGGAACTGGCCGCGCTGATGGAAAACCTGGGCGGCAATTGCGTGGTCACGATGGCCGAGACATTTGCCGCCATCGACCATGACCGCCCCACCTGCTTTCTGGCCTATACGGTCAAGGGCTGGGGCACGCCGATTGCCGGGCACAAGGACAATCACGGCGGGCTGATGACCAAGGCGCAGATGGCCG
>PWWF01000316.1 GCA_003561595.1 Paracoccaceae bacterium
GCGGCCCCGTCCAGCCCGGAATTCCGCGAAAAGCAGCTTGAGAAATTCCGCGAACTGGCCCCGGATGTCGATATCGTCATCACCACGGCCCTGATCCCGGGCCGCCCCGCGCCCAAGCTCTGGACCGAGGATATGGTCCAGATGATGAAGCCCGGATCGGTGATCGTGGATCTGGCCGCCGAGAAGGGCGGCAATTGCGACCTGACCGTGGCCGATGAACGCCTGGTCACAGAAAACGGCGTGGTTATCGTGGGGTATACGGATTTCCCCAGCCGGATGGCGGCGCAATCCTCGACGCTCTATGCGACCAATATCCGTCATATGCTGGCCGATCTGACGCCCGGCAAGGATGGGGGCATCAACCACAATATGGAAGATGACGTGATCCGCGGCGCAACGGTCACGCATGAGGGGGCGGTCACCTTCCCGCCGCCGCCGCCCAAGGTCAAGGCGATTGCCGCCAAGCCCAAGGAAAAGGTCAAGGAACCCACGGCCGAGGAAAAACGCGCAGCGGAAATCGCGGCCTTCAAGGCGCAGACGAAAACGCAAGTGGCGCTGCTTGCCGGTGGCGCGGCCTTCGTGCTGGCGGTGGGTCTGGTTGCGCCCGAAAGCTTCATGCGCAACTTCATCATCTTCGTGCTGGCGGTCTTTGTGGGCTTTCAGGTCATCTGGAAGGTCAGCCATTCGCTGCACACCCCGCTGATGGCGGTCACGAACGCAATTTCCTCGATCATCATCGTGGGGGCGCTGTTGCAGATCGGATCAAGCTCGGTGCTGATCACGCTTCTGGCCGCGCTCGCGCTGTTGATGGCGGCAGTGAATATTTTCGGTGGTTTCCTGGTGACACGGCGCATGCTCGCCATGTTCCAGAAATCCTGACCGACGGAGGTAACGAGAGATGGATTTCGGTTTCACAGTCGCGGCTTATGCCGTCGCAACAGTCCTCTTCGTGCTGTCGCTGGGCGGGCTTTCGGGACAGGAAAGCGCCAAGCGCGCGATCTGGTATGGCATCGCGGGCATGACCGTCGCCGTGTTGGCGATGCTGGTCGGTCCGGGGTCGGGGCTCTGGGCGCTGACGCTGGTGCTGATTGCCATTGGCGGTGTCGTGGGCTGGCAACTGGCCACCCGCGTGCAGATGACGCAGATGCCCGAACTGGTGGCCTTCATGCACAGCCTGGTCGGGCTGGCCGCTGTGCTGGTGGGGTTCAACGCGCATCTGGAAATCGGCCGCGTGGCCGATGCCTTTGCCGCCGAGGGGCTGCCCTTTCCGCAGCCCGAGGGGCTGATGTCGGTCGCGGCCTATGATCTGTGGCTGGGCCTGACCAATTTTGCGGCCATCATCGGTCAGAAAACCGCTGTCGAGATCACCATCCTGCGGGTGGAGCTGATGATCGGCATCTGGATCGGGGCGGTCACCTTCACAGGTTCGATCATCGCCTATGGCAAGCTGGCGGGCCGGGTGGATTCGGCGGCGAAAAAACTGCCGGGCGGGCATATGCTGAATGCAGGCGCGGCGATCCTGTCGGTGGTGTTTGCGGGCATCTATCTGAGTGTCGCCGATAGCGGCGTGCTGGCGATCCTGTCGCTGATCGTACTGACGGCGCTGGCGCTCTTCATCGGCTACCACCTGATCATGGGGATCGGGGGCGCGGACATGCCCGTCGTCGTGTCGATGCTCAACAGCTATTCCGGCTGGGCGGCAGCGGCCATCGGCTTCTCGCTTGGCAATGAGCTGCTGATCGTGGTCGGCGCATTGGTCGGCGCATCCGGGGCGATCCTGTCCTATATCATGTGCAAGGCGATGAACCGCAGCTTCATCAGCGTGATCCTGGGCGGCTTTGGCGGCAGCGCGGGTCCGGCGGCAGAGATCGAGGGCGAACAGATCGCCATCGACGCTTCTGGCGTGGCGACGGCGCTGAACGATGCCGACAGCGTGGTGATCGTGCCGGGCTACGGCATGGCCGTGGCGCAGGCGCAGCAATCGGTGTCGGAACTGACCCGCAAGCTGCGCGCCAAGGGCAAGAATGTCCGCTTCGCCATTCACCCGGTCGCGGGCCGTCTGCCGGGGCATATGAATGTGCTGCTGGCAGAGGCCAAGGTGCCCTATGACATCGTGCTCGAGATGGATGAGATCAATGATGACTTCCCCTCGACCGATGTGGTGATCGTCATCGGCTCGAATGACATCGTGAACCCGGCGGCGCAGGACGACCCCAACTCGCCCATCGCCGGGATGCCGGTGCTGGAAGTGTGGAAGGCCAAGCAGGTCTTCGTGTCCAAGCGCGGCGCGGGGACCGGCTATTCCGGCATCGAGAACCCGCTGTTCTTCAAGGACAACACGCGGATGTTCTATGGCGATGCGAAAGCGTCGGTGGACAGCCTGCTGCCGATGATCGAGTGATCTTTGTGAGAGATGCGAAAAGGCCCCCGGTGCGGGGGCCTTTCTGTTAGGGGGTTATTCGGGTTTTGGCGGGGGGTGGTAGGTATCCGGCTATCGGCATTTCAACTGCTCCGGAATGGTGTTGGAGCGCGTGAAATCCGGTCCCGTTCACGCCGCCCATGCCCTTGTGCATCGGGATCATGCTGGACGCACCGGCAGACCGGGCCTAAGACTTGGGCTTGAGACGGGCGGGGGGCAGGACATGCCGACACGTCTGCAATGGCAGGGAGAGAGACATGCGCATTCTGTTCACTGGCGGGTCAGGCAAGGCCGGGCGCCATGCCATCGCCCATCTGCTGGCGCAGGGGCATCGCGTGCTCAATGTTGACCGCATGCCGCTGGATCTGGCGGGGGTCGATAACCGCATCGCCGATATCACCGATGCGGGGCAGATGTTCGATGTGATGAACAGCTATGCCGGTTTTGATGAGCTTCAGCCCGGCACCGGTGTACCGGGGTTCGATGCCGTGGTCCATTTCGCCGCTGTGCCGCGCATATTGCTGACCACGGATAACGAGTGTTTCCGGGTCAACACCCTGGGCACCTATAACGTGATTGATGCGGCCGTGAAATCGGGAGTGCGCAAGATCGTCTTCGCGTCCTCCGAGACGACCTATGGCGTCTGTTTTGCCGATGGCACGCGCAATCCCGACTATCTGCCGCTGGACGAGGATCACCCCACCATCCCCGAGGACAGCTATGCCATGTCCAAGGTCGTCAATGAGGTGACAGCCCGCAGTTTTCAGGCGCGCACAGGCATTGATATATACGGGCTACGCATTAACAACGTAGTTGAACCGCATGAATATGAACGGGATTTCCCGAAATATGCCAGTGACCCGCAGCTGCGTTTGCGCAATTTCTTTGCCTATATCGATGCGCGCGATCTGGGGCATATGGTGGATCGCTGTCTGGCGGTGGACGGGCTGGGCTATCAGGTGTTCAACGTCACGAACGACAATCATTCGGTGGCAGCCCCCACATCCGAGCTGATCGCGCGTTTCTATCCCGATGTGCCGCTGACGCGCGCGATGGCCGAGGATGAAACCTTTTATTCGAACGCCAAGGCGCGCGAGGTTATGGGGTTCCGGCCGCAGTATAACTGGCACTGGGCATAAGGGCTTGCCCGCGGGCGGGGTGCGGGGTCGCCCGCGTCTTTTGAGTATTTTTGGCAAGATGAAGCCGGGATGTGCTGGTCTGTGACAGCGGGGGGATTACAGCAACACGGTCGGGTCGCCGAAGCCGCGCGGCACATAGAGGTTTTGCGGGCCCAGCTGAGTGACATCGGTTTCGCCGCACAGCGCCATTGTGGTGTCGAGTTCCTTGTGAATGATCTCGAGCGCGCGGGTCACGCCCGCCTGACCCATCGCGCCCAGCCCGTAGGTAAAGGCGCGCCCGATATAGGTGCCCTTTGCGCCGAGGGCCAGGGCCTTGAGCACATCCTGCCCCGAGCGGATGCCGCCATCGACATGCACCTCGACCTGATCGCCCACGGCCTCGATGATCGAGGGCAGCATGCGGATGGAGGACACGGCCCCGTCCAGTTGGCGCCCGCCATGGTTGGACACGACGATGGCATCGGCGCCCACATCGACGGCGCGGCGGGCATCTTCAGGGGTCATGATGCCCTTGATGATGACCTTGCCGCCCCACCATTCCTTGAACTGCGCGATGCGCGCCCAATCAAGCGCGGGGTCAAACGCCTCTGCGGTCCAGGCCGACAGTGAACCCGGATCGGTCACGCCCTTGGCATGGCCCACGACATTGCGGAATGTACGTCGGTGGGTGCCCATCATTTCCAGCCCCCAGGGGATCTTGGTCATCATGTTGGCCACGGATTTCAGGGTCAGCTTGGGGGGGGCGGACAGGCCGTTCTTGATATCCTTGTGCCGCTGGCCAAGGAGCTGCAGATCCACCGTGATCACGATGGCCGAACACTTCGCCGCATGCGCGCGTTCAAACAGGCGGCGCATGAAATCATCATCCTTGAGCGTGTAGACCTGAAACCAGAAGGGTTTGGTCGTGTGGCTCGCGACATCCTCGATCGAGCAGATCGAGAGGGTGGAGAGGGTGAAGGGCACACCGAATTTCTCGGCAGCGCGGGCGGCCTTGATCTCGCCATCGGCGGATTGCATGCCCGTCAGCCCCACGGGCGCGATCGCGACTGGCATCGCCACATCCTGCCCGATCATCTGCGACCGGGTCGAACGGCCCGACATATCAACCGCGACGCGTTGTTTCAGGCGGATATGTTGGTAATCGCTGATATTCTCGCGAAAGGTCTGTTCCGACCAACTGCCGGATTCGGCATAGTCATAGAACATGCGCGGTGTGCGCCGTTCATATATTCGGCGCAGATCCTCGATATTCGTGACGACCGGCATGATGGACCTCCCTTGAAATTGGTAAGAAAACCTTACCGAAACTGACGGCCCCGCGCAAGCGTCCTGACGGGGCGATTGACGGGCGGTGTATTTTGTGATCACAGTGTGTCATGCAACCCGCTGCAATGCGTCCCGGCTTTTCCGACCCGCCCGTGCAATCGGCGCATGACCGTGTCTATCGCGGGCTGCGCCTGCAGGTCATGCATGGGGAATTGCTGCCCGGCACAGCGCTGACATTGCGCGGGATCGGCAAGAGTTTCGATGTCAGCATGACGCCCGCGCGCGAAGCCGTGCGCCGCCTGACGGCCGAAGGGGCGCTGACGATGTCGGCCTCGGGGCGGGTGGCGACGCCGGAATTGAGCAATGAGCGGATCGAGGAACTGGCCTCGATCCGCGCCCTCTTGGAGCCGGAACTGGCCAGCCGCGCGTTGCGGCGCGCGCATCTGGCGCTGATCGGCCGGATGGAGAGTATCAACGAGGCCAATGCCCGCGCTGTGCACCGGCAGGACGCGGTGGAATATATCCGCACCAATCTGGAATTTCACCGCACGCTTTACCTGCGCGCGCAAAGCCCGGCAATGCTGGGGCTGTTGGAGACGGTCTGGCTGCAACTGGGCCCAACGATGCGCGCGCTATACGCGCGGCTGCGCCGGACGGCCGCGCCGCCGCATCACCGGCTGATCCTGGAGGCGCTGCGCGCGGGCGATGACGCTGCGCTGCGGCTGGCGTTGCGCACGGATGTGACGCAGGGGCTGCGGCATCTGGCGGTCTATCCGGGCGAGGCGCGGGCGTAATCCGCACCCTCTTGCACCTCAAACACCCCGTCCAGCCCCGCCTCGCGCATCATGGCGGCGGCTTCTTCCTCGATCAGCCGGTCACTGCCCGCGCCGCGAATGGGCACGCGCCCGGCCTCCAGCATCAGGGGGGCGGCGAAGGGCGTGACATGGGGCGGCAGCACATGGACGATGCGCGCGCGGGTGCGCAGCATTTCCTCGACCCGGCCGAAATCGGCCAGCCCGCGCATCGACTCTGCGCGGGTGATGCGCAACAGCAGATGGTCGGGGTCGTATTTGCGCAGCGTGTCATAGAGGATATCACTGGAAAATGTCGCCTGCCGCCCGGATTTGCGCCCCCCCGGCAGGTTGCGCTGCAATAGCCCCGCCACAGTCGCCACAGCGCGAAAGCTGCGTTTCATCACGGCATTGCCGGCCAGCCAATCCTCGAACCCTTCGCGCAGGCCATCGGGATCGAGCAGGGGGGCAGGGTCGCGCACAGGCTCCAGCGACCAGATCAGCAGCGCGTAATCGGTCGCGACAAAGCCCAAGGGTGCGAGGCCCGCGCCTTCCATCCGGTGGGTGATCAGCAAGCCCAGCGTCTGGTTGGCATTGCGCCCGGCAAAGGAATAGAGCGCGAAATACCATTGCCCGCCGCGCGCGAAACTCTCGCAGGTCATGGTGCCGGGCTGGGGCAGGGCAGAGATCTCGTGCTGCAGTGTCAGCCACTCGCGCGTATGGGCGGGCAGGGCGCCCCAGTCCGAGGGCGCGCCGATCAGCGCCAGCAGGCGGGCGGACAATTCGGTCGAGGTGGCCATTTTCAACCCGTTGAACACGGCGATCCTGGGCTGGCGCGTGGGCTGGGGCGTGACCTCGACCACCATGTCGCGCAGCCGGTCATAGCGCACGGTCTGCCCCCCGATCAGGAATGTGTCACCGGGGCGGAGGGAGGCGGCGAAACTCTCCTCGATCTCGCCCAGTGGCGCGCCGCCGCGCGGGCCGCGCCGCACTGACAGCAATTCGGGCGCTATGATCGTGCCGATATTCATGCGGATGTCGCGTGCGGCACGCGGATCGCGCAGATGCCACAACCCGTCACGCGCGACCAGCCGTTGCCAGCGGTCATAGGCGCGCAGCGCATAGCCGCCCGTGGCGACGAAATCCAGACAATCATCAAAGGCGGCGCGCGACAACCCGGCATAGGGGCCAGCGCATTTCACCTCTTGAAACAGCGCCTCCGGGTCCAGCGGGCCTGCGCAGGCCAGCACCAGCAGGTGCTGGCACAGCACGTCGAGCGCGCCTGTCTCGGGCCCGTCGCCATCCAGTTCGCCCGCCTCGACCGCCTGCAGGGCGGCCACGCATTCGATCACCTCGAACCGGTTGGCGGGCACGATCCGCGCGCGCGATGGCGCGTCATAGCGGTGATTGGCCCGCCCGATCCGCTGCACCAGACGTTTCACATTCTTGGGCGCGCCGATCTGGATGACCAGATCGACATCGCCCCAGTCCAGCCCCAGATCCAGACTGCCGGTCGCGACCACTGCGCGCAATGCGCCTGCGGCCATGGCCGCTTCGACCTTGCGGCGGGCATCGCGCGACAGGCTGCCATGGTGCAGCGCGATGGGCAGGTTTTCGTCATTCACGGCCCAGAGCGCCTGAAAGAACAGTTCCGCCTGCGCGCGGGTGTTGATGAACACAAGCGTCAGCCGCGCCTCCGCAATCGCGCCCATCACATCGCGCGCGGCATAGGCCCCGCCCGCGCCCGACCAGGGCGGATCGAGCGTGGTGGGCAGCATCGCGATATCGGGGGGCGGGCCGGGATCGGCGGTGATGATCTGCGCGCCCCCCATGAAGTGTGCAAGAGCCGTGGGGTTTTCCACCGTGGCCGACAGCCCCGCGACCCGCAGACCAGGGGCCAGCATGCGCAGCCGCGCCAGCCCCAGCATCAGCTGATCGCCGCGTTTCGATTCCGCCAGCGCGTGAATCTCGTCGATCACCACATGGCGCAACTGCCCGAAGATGCGCGGTGCTTCGGGGTAGGAGAGCATGAGCGCCAGGCTTTCGGGCGTGGTCAGCAGGATATGCGGCGGGTCCACGCGCTGGCGCTTGCGGGTGGTGGCGCCTGTGTCGCCCGTGCGATCCTCGATCCGCAGATCCAGCCCCAGATCGCCCACCGGGCGGCGCAGATTGCGTGCGATGTCATGCGTCAGCGCCTTGAGGGGCGAGACATAGAGCGTGTGCAGCCCCTGCAATGCGCCCGCGCTTGCCTCGGCCAGTGTGGGCAGAAAGCCCGCCAGCGTCTTGCCCCCGCCCGTGGGCGCGATCAGCAGCCGGTCGCCCGGTGCCTCCAGCATCGCGATCTGATGCGGATGCGGGGCCCAGCCCTGCGCGGCGAACCATGCGGCCAGGGGTGCGGGCAGGGAGGATGGAGTCTGCGCAGTTTCGGGCATCATGCCTCCTTGTTCGCAGATGGTATGCGGCGCGGGCGCGAAAACAAGCGTGCCGGGGGTTTCCTTTGGCCCGCGCGGGGGATATCTGCCGCGTCATGAGCCTGCGCGACCGTTTCTGGGACAACACCCCCCTCGACAAGATGACCCCCGAGGAATGGGAGGCGCTGTGCGATGGGTGCGGCAAGTGCTGCCTGAACAAGCTGGAAGATATCGACACGGGCGAGCTGGTCTTTACCCGCGTGGCCTGCCGCCTGTTCGATGATACCACCTGCCGCTGCGCCAATTATGCCGAACGCAAGACCCATGTGCCCGAATGCGTGGTGCTGACGCCCGCAACGCTGGAGGAGATCGCCTATTGGATGCCCCGCACCTGCGCCTATCGCCGCCTGCATGAGGGAAAGGGGTTGCCGCGCTGGCATCCGCTGGTAACAGGCGATCCGCAATCGACCCACAAGGCGGGGATGTCGGTTCAGGGGCGCACGGTGTCAGAGGCGGCGCTGCCCATCGATGAATGGGAAGATTACCCGCTGGAGGGTTGAGGCGCGGCGTTATTTCTGCCGCAGCGCCAGTTCGCGCGCGACTTCGGCACGCACCAGTTTGCGGATGCTGCGCGTGATCTTTTCACCCAACTCGCCCTGCAATTCCTGCCGCACGATCTGCGCCACAAGCTGCTGCAGTATGGATTCGTCGATCAGTTGATCGGTGCTCTCGGTCTGGGCGGCGCGTGCGGGCGGTTCGGCTGCGGGCTGATGGGCCGCAGGCTGGTTGTGGGCGGGTTGCGGTGCGCCGCCCGCGGCCAGCATCGATTCGAGCCGTGACAGCGTTGCCTCAAGCGCGGCATCCTCCAGACTGGTGACAGGTGCCCCGGTTTCCGCGCTGTCCTGCGGTTCGGTCGGGGCCGGGTCAGGCCGGGTGTTGCCTGCGCTCTTGATGCGGGTCAGCAGCGAATCCGATGGGGTGGGATCAGGCTGTTCGGTTCTATCCAACGGCTCGGGCACGATTGCCGTGTCATCAACCGGCGCATGCGATTTCTCTTGCGCGCCAGCGGCGGGCGGGCCGATCCGCAGTTCCGATGTCAGCACCAGCTTGCCGGTCAGGGGCGGTTTTTCAGGGGCATGGCCCTGTTGCTTGCCCTGCGGGTCTTGCGACACCAATCGTCTGATCGACGACAGCACATCCTCAATCTCATGCCGTGACATTGCTTCTGTCATGCGCGCCCCTCTGCCCGAGCTGGCCATTCTGCTATCGCGTGCCAACCTTCTTGACGGGTTGGCGCCGGATAACGGACCTGTGTTGCCGGAACTGTAGCGCGCGCCGGATCACAAGACAATCGCCGAGTGCGGCCATGGTTGACATGGCCGCCCCGCGCGCCGCCCGTCAGTCGCGGTTGAGCGCGCGCAGCACGCGGTCCAGCGCCTCACCCTGCGACGAGGTGACGGGCGCGTCGCGCACCGCGTCGAAATACGCCTCGGCGTCATAGGTCGGCACGCCCAGCCCCAGATGATCGACTGTCAGCAACCCCATGGCCGAGAGCAGGCTGTAGGTCGCTGTCTGGACCGAGGCTTCGGCCTCGAGCAGGTTGGTGCGCGCTTCCAGCAGGTCGGTTTCTGCGTTCAACACATCAAGCGTGGTGCGCACACCCAGCCGCGCTTCTTCGCGCGTGCCCTCGAACGCGCTTTCAGCGGCGCTGACCTGCTGGCGGCTGGCGGCGGTCCGGGCCTGCGCCACATCGATATTCGCCCAGGCGACGGCGACATTCTGCAACACCCGCGCCACGCTCTGATGCAACCCCGCGCGCGCCTCGTCCCGCTGGGCATTGGCCTGACGGGTTTCCGCATTCAGTCGCCCGCCCTGAAAGATCGGGCGCGCATAGCGGATATTGGCCGACGCGCTGCGTGTGGGCTCGCTTCCGCTGCTGACCTCGGCCCCCAGATTGGCCCCGGCGGTGACCGACCCGTGACGCTGCGCGCCGATGCGCTGCGCATTCAACTCGCCAATGGTGACCTGCTGCTGCGCCTGCAGGATATCGGGATGCGTGCGCCGCGCGATGTCCTTGGCAGCGTCGAGTGATGCGGCCGTGCTTGGCAGGGCAGGGGGCGGGCGCAGTTGCCCGGCCTCCTGGCCCGTGGCGAATTTGTAGCCCTCGCGCGCCGCGGTCAATTCGCCTTCGGCAGCGGCAAGGGCCGAACGGGCGGCGGCAAGGCTGGCTTCGGCCAGCGCGACATCGGTGCGCGTGACCTCGTTCAACTCAAAGCGCTGGCGTGCGGCTTCAAGCTCTTCGGAAATGGCGCGCACCGTCGCGCGTTGCAGCGATACGGCCTCGGTCGCGATGCGCACGTCCAGATGCGCGTTGATGGCGCCTTGCAGCACATCCTGTTCCAGCCCGGTCAGGGCGTGCCGCGTCGCCAGAACCGAGGCTTTCGCTGCCTCGCGCGCAAGCTGTCCGCGCCCGAAATCGATCAGCGTCAGTTGCGCCTGCAACCCGACCGAGAGGGACTGGGATGGCCCGCCCCGTGCCATGATGCCAACCCCCTGCCGTGATACGATGCTGGTCGAGGCTTCGGTGACGAAATCCAGCGTCGGTCGCAGGCGGGCCACCGCGATGGCGACATCCTCATCAGCGGCGCGCAAGACGGCGCGGTTCTGTTCCAGCAGGTTCGAATTGCGATAAGCGGCGATCAGCGAATCCGCCAGCGATTGCGCGGATGCCGGGGCCGCCGCCAACATGGCGACAACGGCCATACCCGCCAGTATCTGCCTGCATTTCATGGCCGTGCCCCTTGCATGTGCCTTGCCTCTGGTGCCTGATCTCAGCCCCCGGACGCGCTTGCGCTCGGGGCTTACAGGCTGAATGTCTGTGTGCGCGAGAACCCCGGCAGAACCGGGGCCGCAGCGTTGAAGATATCGCGCCATGCGATCGCGTCGCCCTGACGGCGGCCCTGACGCACCACGCCAAGCGCGCCTTCCATGAACAGCGCCACGACGCGCCCGCCTTCGCGCAACTGGCTGACCAGTTCGGGCGGAAACTCGATAATGCCACCCTGCAGGATCATCGCGTCATAGGGTGCATGCGCGGGCGCGCCCTCGGCCAGCGGACCCTGATGCAGCACCACGGATTCGGCATTGGCGCGGGCCAGCGCGGCCTCGGCCATCTCGATCAGCGCGGGGTCTTCCTCGACCGCGACCACGGCCTGCACCATCCGCGCCAGAAGCGCGCTGGAATAGCCGCTGGCACACCCGATATCGAGCACCAGGTCATCGCGGGTCAGAAACAGCGCATCCAGCATCTTGCTCAGTGTCCGCGGCTCCAGCAGCACGCGACCGGGGGCGAGGGTCAGGTTCTCGCCGATATAGGCGGCCTCGACCAGAGAATCGGGGACAAAGGCCTCGCGCGGGGTGCGCAACATGGCGTCGATAATGGGGAATTTGGTGACATCCGACGGGCGCACCTGCGTATCCACCATCACCCTGCGGCGCGTCGCGAAATCACTCATGACCAGCACATCTCGATCTTGTTGTCATTGCTGTCGTCCATGCCACATCTGCCCGCGCCCCGCAACACTGCAGCGCGTGATCCGGGGTGGCAGCGCGCGGAAATGGTGGTATCTGGGCCACGGGTCATGCAGTGAACGCGAAAGGACAGGGCCATGCATCTGAATGTCTATCTAGCAGGGGAAATCCATACGGACTGGCGCGAGCGGATCATCGCGGGCGCGGACGGGCTGGCCGTGACATTTACCGGCCCCGTGACCGATCATGCCGCGTCGGATGATTGCGGCGTGCGCATACTGGGGGCCGAGGACAACAAGTTCTGGCATGACAACAAGGGCGCGCGGCTGAACGCCATCCGCACCCGCAAGGCGCTGGAAGAGGCCGATATCGTCGTGGTCCGCTTTGGCGAGAAATATCGCCAGTGGAACGCGGCCTTTGACGCGGGCTATGCGGCTGCACTGGGCAAATCACTGGTGGTGGTGCATGGGGCGGAACATCAGCACGCGCTCAAGGAAGTGGATGCCGCCGCCAATGCCGTGGCCGAGACGCCCGAACAGGTGGTCGCGATCCTGCGCTACACGCTGCACGGCACGCTGCCCTGAGCGCGCGGCACCTGTTTCCCTGATACCGGTTTCCCGGCATAGTCCTGTGCGGCAACAGAAAAGGGAGCAAGAGCATGCTGAGGGAATTTCGGGATTTCATTGCGCGTGGCAATGCGATGGACATGGCCGTGGGGATCATCATTGGCGCGGCCTTCACGGCGATCGTGACATCGCTGGTGGATGATCTGGTCAATCCGCTGATCGGCATATTCGTGGGCGGGATCGATTTCAGCGCCATCAGCTTCGGGCTGGGCGAGGCGCAGTTCATGATCGGCAATTTCATCAATGCGGTAATCAAGTTCCTGATCATTGCCTTTGTGGTGTTCATGCTGGTGCGCACAGTGAACCGCGTCGCACGGATGGGCCGGGCAGAGGCGCCAGCCGCCCCGGAAGCGCCCAAGGGGCCGACGCAGGAAGAATTGCTGATCGAGATTCGCGACGAATTGCGCGCGCGGTCGGCGGGGTAGAGTCGCCCGTTCCAGTGCGGCGGCTTCCGCTTGCTGGTCGGGCCGGGGAGGCGGCAATGCCGGAGTGCAGTTTCAGGTTTGCGGGTCTGCGCCTTGTGGCGCGCCCCTCGGGCGCGCTGTGGTGGCCGGACCGTGCCACGCTTGTGGTGGCCGATCTGCATTTCGGCAAATCCGAGCGCATGGCGCGGCGCGGCGGCGCGCTGCTGCCCCCCTATGAGAGCGCCGAGACGCTGGCGCGGCTGCGCGCAGAGCTGGCGGCCACGGGTGCGCAGCGCCTGATCGCCCTGGGTGACACGCTTGACGATGATCTGGCCGGGCAGGCGATGGCCCCGCTGCTCGCCCCCCTTGCCGCGCGCCATGACGTGATCTGGATCACCGGCAATCACGACCCATCACCCGCAGACCTGCCCGGTCACGCCTGCGCCGAATGGTCCGAGGGGGGCGTGAGCTTTCGCCACATCGCTGACAAAGGCCCAGATATTTCAGGTCATTATCACCCGAAGCTCATGTTTCATAACCAGCGCATCCCGGTCTTTCTGCTGGGGCAGGCGCATCTGATCCTGCCTGCCTTTGGCGCCTATACGGGCGGGCTGGATTGCGACCACCCCGATCTGCGCGCGCTGGTGCCGCAGGGCCGCGCCATTCTGACGGGCCGGGCCGCGCGCATGGTGCCCTATCCACTGCCTGCGCGCGCGCGTCCCCGCCGCAGGGTCCCGAACTGACGGATTTCCGCTGGATCGAGGGGGCGTTTCGCGGTAGGATTGCATTCAGACCCGGTGAACGGGCGCAGGATACGGCAGATAATCACAGGCACCCCTGCAGCGCGCCTTCGGCGCATGTGCAGCGATATGGGATGAACGGGGCAGTAACATGACGGAAATGGTCTATGGTGCCACGCCAGTGCGCGTGGAAGACCCTGTGCTGTCGCGCTGGTGGCGCACGCTGGACAAGGTGACACTGACGGCAGTGCTGCTGTTGATGGCAGTGGGGTTGCTGGTGGGGCTGGCGGCCTCGCCCCCTCTGGCGGCGCGCAACGGGTTGCCGCCATTTTTCTATGTGCAGCGGCAGGTCGTCTTTGGCCTTATGGGCATCACGGCGATGATCCTGGTGTCGATGATGTCGCCCGAACGCATCCGCCGTCTGGCCGTGCTGGGGTTTTTCGTGGGTCTGCTTGCGCTGATCCTGCTGCCGTTCTTCGGCACCGATTTCGGCAAGGGCGCGGTGCGCTGGTTCAGCCTTGGCGTGGGTTCCTTGCAGCCATCGGAATTCGTCAAGCCCATGCTGGCGGTCTTTGCGGCCTGGCTTCTGGCCTCGGGGCAGGAACCGGGCGGGCCGCCGGGCAAGGCGCTGTCGGTGGGTTTCCTGTTTCTGGTGCTGGCGCTGCTGGTCATCCAGCCCGATTTCGGACAGGCCGCGCTGGTCGCGGCCGGCTGGATGGCGATGTATTTCGTGGCCGGTGCGCCGATGACACTGCTGATCGTGCTGGCCGGGCTGGTGGTCGCGGGAGGCTGGTTCTTCTATCACAGCTCCGAGCATTTCGCGCGCCGCATCGACGGGTTTCTGGCCGCCGATGTGGACCCGCGCACGCAGATGGGCTTTGCGCAGAACGCGATATCCGAGGGCGGGTTCTTCGGCGCGGGCGTGGGCGAGGGGCGGGTGAAATGGTCGCTGCCCGATGCCCATACCGATTTCATCATCGCTGTGGCCGCCGAGGAATACGGCCTGATCCTTGTGCTGTTCATCATCGGGCTGTTTGCCACGGTGCTGTTGCGCTCGCTTTTCCGGCTGATGCGCGAACGCGACATGTTCATCCGGCTGGCGGGCACCGGGCTGGTGGTGATGATCTCGCTGCAGGCGATGATCAATATGGGCGTGGCGGTGCGGCTGTTGCCGTCGAAAGGCATGACCTTGCCGTTCGTGTCCTATGGCGGGTCCTCGCTGCTTGCGATGGGAATCTCGATCGGTATGCTTCTTGCATTCACGCGCACCCGCCCGCAGGGCGAGATCGGCGAATTGCTCGCCCGGCGCGCGCAGTCCTGAAAGGGCAAGACCCATGGCCAGACCGCCACTTCTGATGATCGCCGCCGGGGGCACGGGGGGGCATATGTTCCCCGCGCAGGCCCTGGCCGAGGCGATGCTGGCGCGCGGCTGGCGGGTGACGCTCTCGACCGATGCGCGCGGCGCGCGCTATGCGGGCGGCTTCCCCGATGCCGTGCGGGTCGAAGAGGTCAGCGCAGCCACCTTCGCGCGTGGCGGGCTGGGCGCGAAACTGGCGGTGCCCTTTCGCCTGCTGGGCGGTGTGCTGGCGGCGACCGCGCGCATGATCTGGGACCGCCCTGCCGTTGTGGTGGGCTTTGGCGGCTATCCCAGCATCCCGGCGCTGGGGGCGGCCTGGATGTTGCGCGTGCCGCGGATGATCCATGAACAGAATGGCGTGCTGGGCCGTGTGAATGCAGCTTTCGCGCGGCGCGTGAACCGGCTGGCCTGCGGCACCAGCCCCACCCAGATGCCCGAGGGGATCGCCAGCGAATTCACCGGCAACCCGGTGCGCGCGGCAGTGCTGGAACGCGCGGGCGCGGGCTATATCCCGCCGGGCGATTACCCGATGGACCTGCTGGTGATCGGCGGCAGTCAGGGCGCGCGCATCCTGTCGGATGTGGTCCCCCCCGCCATCGCCGCGTTGCCTGACGAGATCAAGCGCAACCTGACTGTGTGGCATCAGGCGCGCGAGGAAGATATCCCGCGCGTTGTCGCCGCCTATGATGATGGCGGTGTTGCCGCTGAAATCGCGCCCTTCTTCTCGGATATCCCGCGTCGTTTGTCGGAATGCCAGCTTGTCATCAGCCGGGCGGGCGCGTCCTCTGTCGCCGATATCTCGGTCATCGGGCGCCCCTCGATCCTTGTGCCCTTTGCCGCTGCGACCGCCAATCATCAGGCGGCGAATGCGCGGATGCTGTCCTCCGTCGATGCGGCCGTGGTCTTTCCCGAATCCCAGTTCACGCCCGAGGCGCTGACCGAAAGCCTTTCCTCCATCCTGACCAACCCCGAGGCCGCCAAGGCGATGGCGCAGGCCGCGCTGTCGGCGGGCCGTGCAGATGCGACCGAGCGTCTGGTGGCGCTGGTCGAAACCCTCTCCCGAAAGGAGGCCCCATGAGCCCCGCCACAAAACTGCCCACCGATATCGGCCCGATCCATTTCATCGGTATCGGGGGCATCGGCATGTCAGGCATCGCCGAGGTGCTGATGACCCATGGCTACCGCGTGCAGGGCTCGGACCAGAAGGCCAGCCCCATCACCGCGCGGCTGGAAGGGCTGGGCGCCGACGTATTCATCGGCCAGCGCGCGGGCAATATCGGGCAGGCCGAGGTGATCGTTGCCTCGACCGCGATCAAGCCCGACAACCCGGAAATGCAGGAAGCGCGTCGCCTTGGCCTGCCGGTTGTGCGCCGGGCCGAGATGCTGGCCGAACTGATGCGCCTGCGGTCAAACATCGCCGTGGCGGGCACGCATGGCAAAACCACCACCACCACCATGATCGCCGCCATGCTGGATGAAGGGGGGCTGGACCCCACCGTCATCAATGGCGGCGTGATCCATGCCTATGGGTCCAACGCGCGGGCGGGCGAGGGCGAATGGATGGTGGTCGAGGCCGATGAGAGCGATGGCAGTTTCAACCGCCTGCCCGCGACCATTGCCATCGTCACCAATATCGACCCCGAGCATATGGAACATTGGGGCAGTTTCGATGCACTGCGGCAGGGGTTTCATGATTTCGTCAGCAGCATTCCCTTCTACGGGCTGGCGATCTGCTGCACTGACCACGCGGAAGTGCAGGCGCTGGTCGCACGCATTACCGACCGGCGCATCGTGACCTTCGGCTTCAACGCGCAGGCCGATATCCGCGCGATCAATCTGCGCTATGAAAAGGGCGTCGCGCATTTCGACATCGCGCTGCAGGACGAAGGCCGCGCGATCGAGGGCTGCACCCTGCCCATGCCCGGCGATCATAACGTGTCCAACGCGCTGGCGGCGGTCGCCTCGGGGCGGCATCTGGGCATGAACGGGCGCGAGATTCGTGCGGCCCTTGCCGCGTTTGGCGGCGTGAACCGCCGCTTTACCCGCGTGGGCGAAGCGGGCGGCGTGACCGTGATTGATGATTACGGCCATCACCCGGTCGAGATTGCCGCCGTTTTGCGCGCGGCGCGTCAGGCGCTGGGGGGCACGGGCCGGGTGATCGCTGTTCACCAGCCGCACCGCTATTCGCGCCTGTCCTCGCTGTTCGATGCCTTCTGCACCTGTTTCAACGAGGCCGATATCGTCGGCATCGCCCCGGTCTATGCGGCAGGCGAAGACCCGATTGACGGCGCCAGCCAGGAGGCGCTTCTGGACGGGCTGCGCGCGCATGGCCACCGCGCGGCCTTTGCCGTCGATACCGAGGACCAGCTAGAGGCGCTGGTGCGCGCCCATGCCCAGCCCGGCGACATGGTTGTCTGTCTGGGCGCGGGCACGATTTCCGGCTGGGCACATGCGCTGCTGCCCCGTCTGCGTGACAAGGCCGCCTGATGTCCCAGATCATGCCCTATATCCTTCTGCTGATGACGGCGCTTGCGGGCGGGGTCATCGGCTATCTGCTGTGGCAGAACGGGTGGCGCCGGGCCTATGGGGCCGTGATGCTCGGCCATGTCTTTGCCGCCATCGCGCTCTTTGTGTCGGTGCGCACACCGGGCCAACCCGATGCGGTCATGCATGGCGTGTTCCTGATCATGTTCGTGCTGCCCTCGCTTGTCGGGATGGCGGTTGGGGGTGGTGCCGCGGCCTGGCGCGCGCGCCAACAGGGCGATGGCGCGCCCTGACAGGCGCTGCGCCTAAATATCTTGCATATCAGTGACACTTGCCCAAGAATGCGGCACAGTAACCTCCGCGTGGGGCCCGCCATCGCATTGCGCGGTGACAGTTTCGACGGGCTTGCCTACGCCAATAGCATTATACCAACAGGAGTCTCCAACGATGATCCACCGCACGCTTTCCGCTGCAATCGGCTTTGGCGCCCTTGCAGTTTCGGCCCATGCGCAAACCTCCATGCCCTTCGCGCTCGACTGGCGGTTCGAGGGGCCGTCGGCCCCCTATTTCGTGGCCATCGATGAGGGTTATTTCGCCGATGCCGGGCTCGAGGTTGAAATCAGCGCGGGTGAGGGCAGTCTCGATGCCATCCCGAAAGTGGCAACCGGCGCCTACCCGGTCGGGTTTGCCGATATCAACAGCCTGATCCGTTTCCTGGACCAGAACCCCGACGCCCCCGTGATCGGCGCGATGATGGTCTATGACAAGCCGCCCTTCGCCATCGTGGGCCGCCGTTCGCTGGGTGTCGAGGAACCGTCCGATCTTGAAGGTCGCACGCTGGGCGCACCGCCCCCCGACGGCGCTTTCGCGCAATGGCCGATCTTTGTCGATGTGACCGGGATCGATGAAAGCCAGGTCACGATCGA
>PWWF01000430.1 GCA_003561595.1 Paracoccaceae bacterium
GACGCCGGGTCGAACAGGTGGAGCCGTCTGGATGGCAGGTCACGGATACGCGGGATGAACCGGAACCCGAGCAACGAGGTCACGGCAAAGACATGATCGGTGAACCCGCCGGTGTCGGCATCTCGAAAAACACCGTCACAGATATCGTCAGGCGAAACAGAGATAGCGCTTAGGGTGTCATCCTGCCCCCTACCGGAATCTACCCCTTAGCGTACTATTCTGCCCCCTCCGGCATCAGACCCCGAGGCCGGGGCGTAATTCGCCACATATGAAAGAACGTCGTTGCCCTTCAGGGCGGACAGTATCTGTGTGTGGCTCAGGACGACCCCGTGCATACCGCCCTGCGGCAGCTTGTGATACGGGGTGTTCGTGTCGTGACGCGCCTTTATGCGGGACATCTTGTCGAAGACGGTGTCACGAAGGCCCATCTGGAAAACGGCGATCTGACGCGCCTCGATCTGATCATCATTCAGATAAAGGCCGCGCCCGAACATGCGCTTTGAGACCCCGTTTATGGAGATCAGGCGACGCGCCATGGCCTTCGCGGTTGACCGGGTCACACCCGGACGACCATGCGCCTCAAGGAGGCCGTTGAGGACCTCAGGCATATCGCTCACCCGGAACCCGGACTCCGGGTTCGTCCATATGAGATAGGCCATCAGCTGGACATCCCCGTCCAGATAGCGCCCATCCGTGTCACGGAACCGGCCCTGGTCCACCTTTTCCTTGAACATGTCCTCAGCCTCCATCAGCGTCTCGCCACATCATATGGCAGAGACAAAATCACTCTCACAAGCGTTAAGGGCGCCTCGAGTTTTCGCGAGAACGCTCTCTGCCTGGTTAAAGGCCACAGTCTGACCAGGTCGATGAAGCTGTGGCTGGATTTCATCCCACACCTTCAGGCTTACAATAACACCTCATCCTGCGCGTGTAACCGAAACCCCCTCAGATCTGGTTACAAAAATATCGTTATTTATCATGTACTTACAGGTTTGTAACCGAGGCCGGTTACAACAATATGTAATGAAATCAACGTTGTAACCGAAATCCCGGATTCCCCCAGATGAAAAGGGTCACGGGGGCGCGTGCGCGTGCGTGCGTGCGCGTGCGTGCGTGTGCGCGTAAGGACATTCATATCTATATTTCTTGGTTACAAGATATAGATATAGATATTTACGTTTATTATCAGTACTTTAGGCTGTAACCGAGTTGTAACCAACTTGTAACCGCGGTTACAACGTTGATCTTGAACGATAAATCCATGTTATATTTTTTCTGGTTTGACCGGATTCTGGCCGGATTCTGGCCGGATAGAGCGCAAAAAACCGCTCCCAGGGAGTGATTTCTCATAATTATCAACGATGTAACCGGAATAAAGTTTTTCCTAAGCCTGTCCTGCCGCTACGGCGCGTAGGACGCGCGAAACCGAAGGCGCCCCCGGACCTGGTGAAAAGCCGCTCAGCGCACCTCCGGAGCGCGCTGAGCGGCCTGTCACGGCATCACTCCTCCCCCCTGCCGAAAACCCAAGATGGCCGCCCACGGGGCTCTGAGGCGCCGCAGGCGGCATCCTGCGATGCCAGGCCGACACACAGGGCCTACGGCGCCTCGGAAATCCAGAATGAGCAGAGCCGCCAACAAGGAGGAGCCACATCTCACCTGCACCCGGAATGGACAGGCTGCGACCGGGATGGTATCGCACAGATCAACTGGAGAGAGATGATGCCCCGTGTGCCGCACGATCGCCTGATACGGATATCGGTATCCGTCTGACCCGTCTCGTCGGGCCTGCGATCTGCTGCGACCTCTCCGGCTTGCCTGACATCCTGTAATCGTCCCTGCCAGCGCGCCAGCCTGTCGATGCCCTGTTCGTTGCGCATGTGAAAGGCGCTGTCATGTCCATCCTTGTCCTCGCAGACCTCCATCTTGACCTCTGGTGGGAGGCCGATCGCGACCCGCTGACAGCCCTGCGCCCGGATGAGTGGGCGCAGATCGCGGCTGTCATCATCGCGGGCGATCTGACCAACAAGCCCAAAATCCGCTGGAAATACGCGATCCGGTGCCTCGCCCGGCACATCGCGGCGCATCGCATCCACATCATCCCGGGCAACCATGACTATTACGACCACGTGCTCGACGGTGATGACCGGCTGGCCGGAATCGCGGCTGCCGAGGGGGCGCAGCTTGCGCAGAAGCGCGTTCTCACCTTCGGGGGCGTGCGGTTTCTGTGCTGCACACTCTGGACGGATTTCGAGCTGCAGGGCCAACCCATCGCCGCGCAGGCCAGAGCGGTCGCCCGGATGAATGATTACCGCTACATCCGTGTCGCGCAGGCGGGATATCGCAAGGCCCGCCCCAGCGACACAGCCGCGCGCCATGCCGATCACCATCGCTGGCTGTCAGATCAACTGGCGACGCCCTTCGCGGGCGACACTGTGGTGGTCACCCATCACTGTCCGCACCCTGACCTGGTCACGCCGGGGATGGGTGCTCTGGGCGCGGCTTATGGCTCTGATCTGTCGGCCCTGATCGAGCAGCACCAGCCGGCCGCATGGCTCTTCGGGCATACCCATCACCGGGCCGAGACCGGGCGCGGGGCGACATGGCTGCGCAATGTCTCTCTGGGATATCCGGATCAGTGTCCGGTTGGTCAGGAGCATGAGGCCCTGATGCGCGGGCGGATCACGGCTGCGCAGGGGCGCATCACCCGCGCTGAGGCCACGCCATGAACTACTTCACCGCCGACCCGCATTTCGGCCATGCGAACATCATGCGCTTCTGTCAGCGGCCCTTCGATGATGTGGCCGCCATGGACGCGCATATCCTGGCCAATTATCAGGCCGTCCTGCGCCCCGATGATGACCTGTGGATCATCGGGGATTTCGCCTTCGCAAAGTCTGATGAGGCCCCGCGTCTGGAGCGCTTGCTGAAATCGATCCCGGGGCGCACGCATCTGGTCCGGGGCAACCACGATCGGCCCTGGATGACCCGGCTGTCAGGCTGGGCGTCCGTGCAGGATATGATCGAGCTGAAACAGGACGGCCAGCGCCTGACCCTGTGCCATTACCCCATGCTCACCTTCCCGGGCGCGCGCCACGGCGCGCTGCAGCTCTTCGGCCATGTCCATCAGAACTGGCCCGGTAGCCGCAACAGCGTGAATGTAGGCGTCGATCTCTGGAGCTTCCGGCCTGTGACCCTGCCAGAGATCAAGGCGCGCGCACAGACGCTGCCCATCAACCCGCTCTGGGACAGCGTCGAGCCCGGGGCTGAGCTTGACGTATGACCTGCAGGTGGTTCCGGGGACTGTTGTGATCCGAACCGATCTAGAAGGAGGGTCCAGCATCATCGGGATCGTCTGTCAGGTGCTCCGGGGAGCGCGCCGACGGAAGCGCTTCTGCACCAGGCGCGAGGCGTGCCAGATACGCCTCGGCCCCTGCCAGAATATCGCGGCCATCTCGCATCTCAGCTCCCGGGGCCACGAAACCGAGCCGGGAGCAGAGGCTGGGCAGGACCATCTCGACGCATGGCCCGTTATCCCCGTGCAACAGGCGGATATGGTCAGGGTAAAGGCCGAGGGTGGTCTCTGGCAGGACCACAGCGACCCCAGCGCGGATGCGTTCCAGCCGCCCCCTCTGCCCGTCCTGCCCGACCAAGCGTAGCGCGTCGCGCCCGGCCAGAACAAGGTCGATCAGTCGTCCTCCATCGGCTCCGGGGGCACGGCCAGCAGGTCCCGAAGATCGAGGACTGTCTTGTGTAGCACGCGGTTGACCTGGTCTAAGCGGAGAAGCTTCCCGGAGAGGCTCGAGATCTGCGTCTGTAGGTCCGCGATCTGCGCGGGTGAGATCGGGGCGTCCTGCGGCGGCCTCTGGGCCTTCAAAAGCTGTTCGAGGCTCGCCTCGATCCGGCTCATCCGCTCCCCGAGGGCGCTCAAGCTTTCTGACTGCTCCGTCTCGATCCGGTCCATCAAGTCGCAAAATCGGCGGTCCATGGGGCTGGGCTTCATAGGGTTCTCCAGTTTGGGCTTGGTCCAGAAGCGCCTGGACGTGGTGTTTCCTTGGAAGTGAGATCGGGGCGGGGACTGCGTCCTGCCAACGGGCCAGCGACCACACCGGCTCCGGCCAGTGGCCGCCGCCGTAACGCGCGAAGTTATAGGCCGCGCGCGACGACCACGCCTCTTCGAACCGCGCCGGGGCCTGCGCCAGATGAGCCATCCGCTCAGCATGGCGTTCCGCAAGGCGTGCAGGGTCCATCTGCTCCGACGCGACGAAATCCGGGCTGAAGACGGGGCCTTTCAGCCGAAGGCGCTCGCGGGATGACGCACCGCGCGCGCCGACCGTGATCCCAGCAGCATCCTCCGACAGGATCGCCCATCCTTGCGGCGCCAGCTGAGCAATCAGGAAGGTCCGGATATGCTGGGCCGTTCCCAGTTCACCGAATGCGATCGCGTCAAACACACGTCCAGCCAGATCCGCGCGCGGGTCCGCCTCCGGGACAAGCCCTGCCCGCAGGGCCTCAGCCTCCAGCTTCAGGACCCAGTCCGGGCGCTTGCTCCGCTGCGCGCGATACGGGTCCTCCGGGTCTGCCCACCCGAGCTGCTGGTTCAGCAGATCGCGCGCCGTAATCCACAGCTTCGGGGGATAACCCCTCGGCCCGGGCGGCGCAGGGTTGTAGCTGCGGATCTGTCCTGCAGCGTTGCGGACCATCCGGGGCAGTGCGAAATTCACTTCAAGCCGATCAACATGCGTGTGCGTCGTGACATAGAGCATCGGCCGCGCCGCGACTGGCACCCCGGGCCAAAGTGTCTCGCGCAAGAGCGCCAGGGCCTGACCCAGCTTGAACCGGGCTCCGGGATCGCCTGCGTTGAAAGCCGCGACATCCACATCCTCCGGGGCGAAGGACATCATCCCGAAGCTGTACTTCCTCTGAAACGGCAGGGCCGCGATCTGACGCCGCAGCACCGAGCCGGAGCCTGCAAGGATTTCCGGGACCGGATCGCGCGCGACTTCCCGGGGCTGGCCCTCGATCACCTTCCGGACAGTCGGCCCGTCCATGTAGGTGGTGAGCGCCCGGTAATAGTCCGCGCGGCGCGCGCGGGTCGCGTTTTGCGCGCGGTGCTTCGCGAAGCCGAGGATCATGCCTCACCCCCGGGGCCCTCATCCTGTCCCGCGGGGAGCCAGCC
>PWWF01000158.1 GCA_003561595.1 Paracoccaceae bacterium
GCCCCATTCTGCTGAAAGGTAAATGTCGGGCGCGGGGACGCGGCAGCCTGCGCGAAATCGCTGCTCTCGCTGAAATCCACAGGCTCACCCTCTGACAGGCAGTTCATCTGCCCGTCAGTGTCGATAAACCCGGCAAAGCTGAAAAAGCCCGAATCGGACACGGCCTCGGCCAGATAATCGGAGCATTCGGCGGGGTCGGTCAGCCGGTCCAGCACTTCGGGTGACAGGACGCGGGCCGATGCCATCGCGCTTTCAAGTAGCGCGCGGGGGCCGTTCACGGCATCGGCGGTGCGCGCGATAATGTCGTCTTTGTCAGCCTCGCGCTGCGATTCCCAGTTTTCATATTCCGAATAGACCGCGATGGACCCGAGCGGCGCCAACGCGATGGTCAGGATCAGGGCCAGACGAAAGGCCAGCCGATTGTGATAATCCGCCACGCGTTCGCCCCTGACTTGCTGTTACAGATTATCCGGTGCGACCGTCACCACCGACGCTACGGCGCTGTCGGTATTATCCAGTTGTTCACCCTTTTCCAGCCCCAGGATGCGCGCAAGGCCGGCGCGCCCGCGATTGGCGCGGCTCTTGATGGTGCCGGGGGCGCAGCCGCAGGTTTCGGCAGCTTCCTCGACCGAAAAGCCAAGCGCGCCGACCAGCAGCAGGGCCTCGCGCTGTTCATCAGGCAACTGGCGCAGGGCGACTGTCAGTTCCTGCATGGCCAATCGGCCATCATGGTCGGGCTTGCTGGCCAGCTTGGCGGCAAAACTGCCTTCGCTGTCGGACACTTCCTTGGCGCTTTTGCGCCGTCCGGACAGGAAACTGTTGCGCAGGATGGTGAACAGCCATGCGCGCAGGTTCGTTCCCGGCTGATACAGGTGGAACTTGCTCCAGGCCTTGAGGACGGTGTCCTGAACCAGATCGTCAGCGGCGCTGACATCGCCTGTCAGCCCGCGCGCAAACGCGCGCAGCGCTGGCAGATGCGTGACAATCTCTTCTCGCGGATCGCTCACGCCCTCGGCCTTGATGACATCTTTCATGGATTACCCCGCCCGATCGTCGCTGTCCTGCTTGCGCAGCGCGTCAAGCAGGTCGGACAGACCCTTGGGCAGGTCCTCGCCCGCCGCATCATCATAAAGGCGTTTGAGGTTTTCATCGATCTGACGCGCCACAGTGGGCGCGATGCTGTCATCCTCGGGATCTCTGCTGCTATGTGTCATCGACATTCAGATACCTGTATCACTCTTGCTGTGTGACAGTGACCCGACCATCGCTGGTTTTGTCGGAAAAACTGTCACCGCTTCGGAACCATAACACTTGTGGCGCGTTATGGTTCCGCTGCGCGGGAAAAAAATTGACGCGGGGCACAGAGATGACACTTTTAGGACAGTGCAAATTCTGAACCGCACTTACACCCGAGGGAACCAATGCCGAAATCCACTCAAGTCGCCAGGGAGCTTCCATATCTGCGCCGTTACGCGCGCGCGCTGACAGGGTCGCAATCGACCGGCGATCGTTACGCGGCTGCAACGCTCGAAGCCATCTTGCAGGATCGCAGCCTGTTGCCCGATGACCTGTCGGCAAAACTCAGCCTGTTTCAGGCGTTTCACACCGTCTGGCAAAGCACGGGCGCACCCGTTGGCACCGACCCGGTCGAAGGGATCGAAGGGCGCGCGCAAGAATTGCTGACGCAACTGACAGCCAATACGCGCGAGGCGCTTCTGCTGCGCGCGCTGGAAGAATTCTCGTTCGAGGATATCGCCACGATCATTCAGGTCAGCCCGGAAGAGGCGCGCGATCTGGTGGCGATCGCCTACAAGGAAATGTCACGCTCGGTGCAGGGGCGCATCCTGATTATCGAGGATGAACCGCTGATCGCGCTCGATATCAAGAGCATCGTGACCGATATGGGCCACGCGGTCACCGGCATCGCGCGCACGCATTCCGAGGCCGTGAAGCTGGGCAAGAGCGAACGCCCCGATCTTGTGCTGGCGGATATTCATCTGGCCGATAACTCGTCAGGTGTCGATGCGGTCAAGGATCTGATGCAGGATTACCCGGATATTCCGGTCATCTTCATCACGGCCTATCCCGAACGGCTGCTGACGGGCGAAAAGCCGGAACCGGCCTTCATGATCGCCAAACCCTTTCAGGAAGAGCAGGTGCGCTCTGCCGTGTCGCAGGCGATGTTCTTCGCCTCGACCCAGACGCTGCAAGCCTGAGCGGTCTGGCGCTCAGACGACACGTATCTGTCTGAAAACGGAAAAACACGGCCCGGTGTCGCACCGGGCCGTGTTTTTTGTTGCGTCTGACGCGCGAATGCGGGGGGCTGATGGAACCGGAGGCGGGCCTGCTCGTTCTGTCCGCAATGGTCGCTATGCGACGCAACCGAGAAAGGAAATATCATGCTGAGCTGGGCACTGACTTTTCTGATCGTCGCGCTGATCGCGGCGGCGCTTGGGTTCTCCGGAATCGCGGGCACCGCTTCGTCCATCGCGCAGATCCTGTTCCTGATCTTCATCGTTTTGTTTGTTGTGGCAATGATTGCACGCGCCGTGCGTGGTCAGCCGCCGACATGATCAGGCCATAGCCACCCCTGCGCGCAGGGGTGGCCGTTTTTTGCCACCGCACGGAGGTTTTGCAATGAAACCGACAGATATCAAGCATCTGCACCCCAAGGCGGCCCCCGACGCCCCTGATGCTCCGACCACCAGCACCGGAACACCGAACGAAGCTGAATGCCTTGACCTGATTGCGGAAGTGCACACCCGCGTGGCCGATGCGGTAAAGGGCTATGACAAGCTGGTCGCCAAGGCCGACACCAGACTGCGCCCTGCCGCACAGGAGTTGCTGGACATGCACCAGGGCCACGAGAAGGAACTGGCGCAGTATCTGTCAGAGGCCGGGCGCGACCCGGCCAAGGATGGCACCTTCTTTGCCACTTTGAATCGTGTGGCGATAGAGGTGCGGTCTTGGTTCGATGACATCTCCGAGAATGTAACCGAGCAGATCAAGGAAGGCGAAAAGCACATCCTTGACGCCTATTACGAGGCACAAAAACAATCACAACCTGCCAAGGCCGATGCGATGCTTGCGCGCCATGTCCAGGAGGTTGACGCGCTGATGACGCGGCTTGCGGCCTGACCGGGCCGCAGGCGGTTTTTTCCCTTATGTCAGACGGGTAGGTGTCGATGAACGCGTCCTTGCATCCTTGCGAAATCTGTCCGCTGCGCCGGAAAGACCTGTTTTCGCCCTTTTCCGAGCATGAGCTGGAATTCATGAAAAAGTTCCGCGTGGGCGAAGAGCGGTTCGAAACTGGCCAGGTGATCTATCATGAGGGTGAAGAGATGGACGTGTTCTACACGGCCCGGCACGGGCAGGGGGCGCGGTACAGGTATCTGCCCAATGGCGACCGGCAATTGGTGAATTTCATCTTTCCCGGCGACACGATCGGTCTGCAGGCGGTGCTGAGTGACGAGGCCGCATCCACGGCCATCGCCGCCAGCGACATGGTGTTGTGCAAGTTTTCCAAGTCGCGCCTGTCCGAATTGTTCAACGAAAGCCCGCAACGCGCCTATTCGCTGGTCTGGATCGCTGCTGCCGAGGAGCATTTTCTGGGCGAGATCATCACCACGCTGGGGCAACGCGACGCCCGCGAGCGCATGGCCTGGGCGCTGATGAAGATCTATTCTCGACTGAGTGCGCTGAACCTTGTCAGCGACAACAGCGTGCCTTTTCCGTTCAAGCAGCGCGATCTGGCCGATGCGCTGGGCCTGTCACTGGTGCACACCAACAAGACACTGGCGCAACTGCGCCCCTTCGTGCGCTGGGACGGGACGCAATTGCGCGTCCATGATCCGCAGGCGCTGAGCGATATCGCGATGATGGATCAAGGCACGCCGCCGGAACGCCCGCTGCTCTGAGGGGTGAATTCCCGCTGGATCAGCGCTTCCAGATCCTCGGTAAAGAATGGCAATGTCAGGCATGGAAAGCGCGACGCTTTCGCCTGATCAGGGCTTTCTACCAGCAGGATCACCTTGCTTTTCGCCGTTTCCAGCATGGCGCATAGTTCCGTGCTCACAAAGGCGTCGGGGCTGGACTGGACCACTGCCAGCCGGATATTCTGGCAGACCTCCTCGCTGGACATCCAGCCA
This sequence comes from Paracoccaceae bacterium, assembly GCA_003561595.1. Classification (GTDB taxonomy): domain Bacteria; phylum Pseudomonadota; class Alphaproteobacteria; order Rhodobacterales; family Rhodobacteraceae; genus Roseinatronobacter. Next base: position 4,149 of record PWWF01000158.1, read on the forward strand.
ATCGCATCGTCATGTGCAAGGCTGATGCGGGGCACGCCAAGATCGAATTGTTGCAAGGTCACGGCGATATCCCGTGCCACGACAGCAAAATTTACAAGTACCAGTGAAAACCCGCGCATCAACACCCTCATCAACTCGACAAGGTGCGGTTGTGCCTGTCATCGGCATCGGGCGCTATTAACTACGACATAGCGATCCCACGCGGGCAGGATGCAGCGGATTATTGCCGGTTAACGGGATCAACCCGGTATCCGATATGCCGCAGGGCCGGTTCCGCATTGGCGCACAGGGGGTGAGCGCACGCATGGCTCGACGAGGCGGCACAGCGTGTTACCTTGCGCGCGGATCACGACGGTCTGGGCCGTGGCCTGTGCCGACCCGCAACGCGATACAGGAGGCAGGGATGGACCTGACAGGCATTCACCATCTGACAGCAATCACGGCGGATGCGCCCGCCAACAACCGTTTCTATACGCAGACCCTCGGGCTGCGGCGCGTCAAGAAGACCGTCAATCAGGATGATACCTCGGCCTATCATCTGTTCTTTGCCGATGGGGCGGGCAGCCCCGGCACGGATATCACCTTTTTCGACTGGCCCGTGGCGCGCGAACGGCGCGGCACCCATTCGATCAGCCGCACCGGGCTGCGCGTGAATGAGGCGAGCCTTGACTACTGGTCTGCGCGCCTGCGCGAGGCCGGGCTGAATATGGGCGAGATCGGTCAGACCGATGGCCGCGCCAGCCTTGATTTCGAGGACCCCGAAGGCCAGCGCTTTCGCCTGACAGCCGACGCGCCGGGTGACACCCACCCATGGGACCGCAGCCCCGTGCCCGCCGAACACCAGATCCGGGGGCTGGGCCCGGTCACGATTTCGGTGCCCGATCTGGCACCCACAGCGGCGGTGCTGACGCTGGTGATGAACATGCGCGAGACGCGCAGCTATCCCGGCCCGGACGGGCAGGGCGATGTGCATGTGTTCGAA
>PWWF01000366.1 GCA_003561595.1 Paracoccaceae bacterium
AAGAACCCCTCAGCCCTGACGGGCCTTGAACTTCTTCTGCGTCTTGTTGATGACGTAAACCCGGCCCTTGCGGCGCACGATCTGGCAATCGCGGTGACGCTGCTTGAGCGACCGGAGCGAATTTCTGACCTTCATCGGTCTTCTCCTGTTCGCGGCGCAGGTGCGCCTTTGCTGGTGACCCTGTCATGCGACAGGCTTGGATGGTGGGCACGACAAGGTTCGAACTTGTGACCCCTACGATGTCAACGTAGTGCTCTACCACTGAGCTACGCGCCCTGACCTGACCGTGACCACGTCCCAAACGAAAAGGGACGCGGGCCACGACCGCGTCATTCCGGGTGGTCTATAAATAGACTCGACGTCATGTTCAAGAGCTTTTGCAATCTGTTGCGGCTGCGCTATTGTTGTTGAAAAGACAGGACAAGATGCGCGCCTTTGATTTCCTTCCGCCTGAACATCCCGGCAGTGCCGTGATCTTCGCCTCGCCCCATAGCGGGCGCGATTATCCCGGCGCGTTTCTGGCCGAATCAGTGCTGGACAAACGCAGCCTGCGCTCGTCCGAGGATGCCTTTGTCGATCTGTTCCTGCAAACCGCGCCGCAGGCGGGCGCGCCTGTTCTGTCGGCGCGCATCCCCCGCGCCTATGTGGATTTCAACCGCGCCGCGTCGGAACTTGACCCTGCGCTGATCACGGGTGTGTCGGCGCGCGGGCTGAACCCGCGCATCAGTTCCGGGCTGGGCGTGATCCCGCGGGTCGTGGCCGGGGGCCGCGCCATCTATCGCGGCAAGATCACGCTGGCAGAGGCACGCCACCGCCTGCACCGCTACTGGCACCCCTATCACGACAAACTGACCGAATTGATGGAGGCACAGCGCCAGCAATTTGGCCGGGCGATCCTGTTCGACATGCATTCCATGCCCCGCGACGCCGTCAGCATGAGCGGCCAGCACACCACCCTGCGCCCCGATATCGTTCTTGGCGACCGCTTCGGCGCCGCCGCACGGTCGGACCTGACCGACACGGTCGCGCGCATCTTCTCCGATGCCGGGCTGCGCGTCGCGCGCAATTCACCCTTTGCCGGGGCCTATATCACGCAGCGCTACGGCATGCCCTCGATCGGGCAGCACGCCATCCAGATAGAGATTGATCGCAGCCTGTATATGGACGAAGCGCGGATCGAACCCCGCGCCGATTTCGCACAGTTTCAGTCGCTGATGGCCAATATCATCGCCGAGCTTGTGCAAATCGGGGCCCCGCGCCCCGGCGCGCTGCCGCTGGCTGCCGAATAAAGGCGCGCAACCGCACACAGACGCGCGAATTCCTTGGCCAAGGCATTCATTTTGTTGCAATGACTGCCTAAGATAGCGGCATGGACATCATTGCCCTCGCCGGCGCGCTGGCGCTCCTCTTTATCGTGATCGGGATTTGCGAGCCGCTGTCAGAGCGGCTGCGCCTGCCATTCACGGTGATTCTGGCAATTGTCGGCGCGATCATCGGGATCAGCGCGCTTTATGTCCTGTCCACCGATCTGGGCGACCGTCTGAACCCGGTCACGCGGCGACTGCTGGAACTGCCGATCCGGTCGAACGTGTTTCTGTATATCCTGCTGCCGACGCTGCTGTTTCAGGTCGCGCTGATGGTCAATGCCCGGCGCATGCTGGATGACTGGGTGCCGATCCTTGTCATGGCCGTGGGCGCGGTCGTGGTCGCCACTGCGATCATCGGCTATGCGCTCACGCCTTTCACCTCGCTGTCACTCGCGGCCTGCCTGCTGATCGGGGCAATCGTCTCGACCACGGACCCGTCGGCCGTGGTCAGCATCTTCCGCAACATTGCCGCGCCCCAGCGCCTGACCCGGATTGTCGAGGGCGAATCGCTGCTCAATGACGCCGCCGCCATCGCGCTGTTCGGCTTTTTCCTGACCTTCGTGCAACTCGGCGTGCCGAACCCGACCCTGCAAGAGGCCATCGTCACCTTTCCCTGGCTGGTGCTGGGCGGGATCGGGCTGGGCTGGGTGCTGGCGCGCATCGCCACGGCGCTGATGGCGGTCATGCCCACCTTTCCGCGCGCGCAGGTCTCGGTCAGCGTGGCGCTGCCCTTTCTGACCTATATCATCGCCGAGCAGGTTCTCCAGACCTCGGGCGTGATTGCCGTGGTGGTTGCGGGCCTGTCGCTGAACCTCATGGGCCCCGGACGGCTTACCCCCACAGGCTGGAACTATCTGCGCGAGGTCTGGGAAGTGCTCGCCTATTGGGCCGGCGCGCTGATCTTCATCCTGGCCGCCCTGCTGATCCCGCGCCTGATGGGCGATCTGCGCCCCAGCGATATCTACCTGATCGGCGTCATCGTCATCGCGGCCTTTGTCGCGCGCGCGGTCATCCTGTGGGGGATGCTGCCGCTTCTGGCGCGGCTGCGCCTGTCCCCGGCGGTCGGGCCGACCTATCGCACCGCGATCCTGTGGGGCGGCCTGCGCGGCGCGGTCACACTGGCCCTTGCGCTGGCGGTGACCGAAAGCGCGCTGGTCCCGCCCGCCGTCAAGCGCGAGGTCGGTATCCTCGCCACCGGCTTCACGCTTTTCACGCTGCTGGTGCAGGGCACGACGCTGCGGCTGGTGATCGCACGGCTGGGGCTGAACCGGCTGCCCCGGCTGGATCAGGCGCTGTCGCATCAGGTGATTGCCGTGGCGCTTCAGAATGTGCGCGAGGACATCGCCGAGACTGTGCGCGACTACCAACTGCCCAAGGAAATCATCCGCTCCGAGGCCAAGCGCTACGCCCAGCGCCTGGATGAGGCTGTCGAGGTTGCCGAAGCCGCCGAGGAAATCCCCGACCGCGACCGCATCACTCTGGGGCTGGTGGCGCTGGCCGCGCGCGAACGCGACCTGATCATCGAGTATTTCCAGCAGCAGATCTTTTCCGTGCGGCTGGTCGACCGGATGCTGTCGGATGTGGACCGCCTGATCGAACAGACACGCGGCGGCGGGCGCAACGAATACCGCGCCGCCGCGCGCCGCGCCCTGGGCTATGGTAACTGGTATCGGCTGGCCGTCTGGCTGCACAGCCGCCTGCGCTGGTCCGGCCCGCTGGAACAGATGACCGCCGAGCGGTTCGAGCTGTTGCTGAACAAGCGCCTGATCCTGCGCGAATTGCACAGCTTCATCGACAGCAAGATCCGCCGCATCCATGGCCGCCGCGTCGCCGATCTGCTGCATGAGCTGCTACGCCGCCGCGAAGAAGAAACCGACAGCGCCATCGAGGGGCTGCGCCTGCAATATCCCGGCTATGCCGAAGAGATGGAGCGCCGCTTCATCCGCCGCACCTCGCTGCGGCTGGAAGAACGCGAGTATGAAACGCTGTTCGATGACGGGCTGATCAGCCGCGAGCTTCACGCCACGCTGCGCAACCGCCTGAACGCCCGCCGCGCGAGGGTCGAGGCCCGCCCCAAGCTGGATTTCGCGCTGCAACGCGACGCCTTCGTGCGCGCCTTCCCGCTGTTCGAGGGGATGGATGACAACCAGCGCCGCCAGCTTGCCCGCGCCCTGCGCACCTTGCATGTCGACCCCGGAACCATCCTCATGCGCAAGGGCGAGGTCGCGCAACAGGTCTATTTCATCGCCTCGGGCGCCGTCGAGATGGAGCGCAAGGGCCAGAAACTGCGGCTGGGCAGCGGCGAGTTCTTCGGCCATATCGGCATGCTGACCCGCCAGCCCCGCCGCGCCATGATCAGCGCGATCACGCATTGCACGCTGCTCACACTGGATGAAACCCGCTTCAAGCGGCTTCTGGCGCGCAACCGGTCCCTGCGCGACGCCGTGCGCCACAGCGCCGAACAACGCGGCGTGCATCTCGATGACGGCGCCTTTGCCGCGCCGCCCCGGCGCTTCGCATGGCGCTGATCCTCAGGCAAATTCCGCGATCAGTGCCGCGCGCAAACGGCGCAGCCGCGCACTGTCATAAAGCGCACGATGCGCGACCAGCCAAAGCGGCACCGTGATCGGGCGCAGATCGGGCAGGATACGCTGCATCTCGGGAAAGCGCTGCGCGATATCATCCAGCATGATCGCCACCCCCAGCCCGCGCCGCGCCATTTCCCACACCGCCACCGCGTTGTCAGAGGCCAGCATCGGCACGCCATCCCCCAGCGGCGTGCCATGCGCGCGCATGAAATGCAGAAACTCTGCCGGATCGCGCATCCCGATCAGTTCGGACACATCCAGATCCGACAGGCTGTTCGGCACGCCATGCGCCGCGATCCATTCAGGCGCGGCATAAAACCCCGCGCTCTGATCCGCCAGCCGGTCGCCCACCAGCCCGGGCGCATCCGGCGCACGATGACGCAGTGCCAGATCGGCTTCGCGCCGCTGCAGGTCGCTCAGCCGGTCCGTCGCCACCAGCGTCAGCCGCAATTCGGGCAGGCGCGCGCGCAACCGCACCATCAGGTCCGGCATGACATAGGCCGCGCAGCCCTCGGTCACCGACAGCGTGGCGCTGGTAGCCGCCGCCGCGCTTTGCCCGGCAGCAGCCAGCGCAAAGCCGCGCGCGGCCTCGGCCATGGCGGCCACATCAGTCAGCAGGGCCGCCCCGGCCTCGGTCAACACCAGTTTGCGCCCGACGCGCGCGAACAGCGCCACCTGCAACTGCCCTTCCAGCGCAGAAATCTGGCGCGACAGGGTCGGCTGCGTCAGCCGCAACTGCCGCGCCGCCGCCGACAGCGACCCCTGCGTCGCCGTGGCATGAAACGCGCGCAACAGGTTCCAGTCCAGATGATCCATGCACAAACGCATATCATATCGCGCAATTTCGGCAATTCTCAAAACTGGCGCATATGCTAGATCAGGCGCACAGCCCCGGAGGACCCGATGACCGAAATCAAGGATGCCCGCTTCTGGGATCGGATCGCGCCCCGATACGCACGCGACCGGATCAAGGACATGCACGGCTATGAGCATAGCCTGTCACGCCTCAGCGACCTGATTCAGGGCCGCGATGTGCTGGAGCTTGGCTGCGGCACGGGCCAGAGCGCGCTGCACCTCGCCCCGTCCGCGCGCCAGTATCTGGGCACGGATATCTCCGACGGCATGATC
>PWWF01000394.1 GCA_003561595.1 Paracoccaceae bacterium
CATCCTGGCTTCTGGAGGCGTCGAATGCTGAAATACCTCCCGAAGAATACACTGATGCAATGGGCGCTGGGTGCAACCGCTGCGGCGGGCACGGTCAGTGTGGCCTATGTGCTGGTTTTCCTTTCGGCCCCGTCCGATCCCGCGCCCCAGCCCCCGCGGATGGAGCTGAGCGCGCCCGCCCAGACCGCTGCCCCCGCAGAAGAGCCCGCGCCCGACTTGGCGCGCACCGCCATGCCAGAGGGCGGTCTGGCGCCCGTGTTCGATATCGTGCGCGTATCGGATCAGGGTAATGTGCTGGTGGCCGGTCAGGCCCCGGCGGCAAGTACGGTCGCCGTGCTGCTGGATGAGGAAACGGTCGCCGAGACGGTCAGCACCCCGGGTGGCGAGTTTGTCCTGATGTTTGATGTGGCGCCCAGCACTGCGCCGCGTGTCCTGGAATTGCAGGCGCGGCTGCCCAACGGGAACCGTCTGCGCTCTGCCGATACGCTGATGCTGGCCCCGCGTAGCGCCGCGCTGGCCGATGCCGCGCCCGAGGCTGACACTGATACCCCCGTCATGACCGCGCGGCAGGTCGATGTCGCGCCGCTTTTCCCTGACAGCGATGTGGCCGCTGCTGCCGGGTCACCCCCGGCACTGCAGCACGGCACCACAGCGTCCGAGCAAAGCGTTGACGCTCCCGAGGTCGCGCGCGCTGAGGGCGATGCCCCTGCAGATACCACCGGCCAGATCGAGATTGCGGCGACCTCGCCAGACCCCGAGGCACCGGCCCCCGACACAGGCGACGTGGCAGCCACACCGCAGGCCGACGCCCAGCCACAATCCGCGCCCGCGCTGGACACATCAGCAGACCCGGCCCCCCAGCGCGCAGAGGCGCAGGCCGATACTGCCCCGCTGGCGATGTTGCTGCGGTCGGACGGGTCGGTCCAGATGCTGGGTGAGGCCCCGCGCATGCCCGATCTCGAACCCACGGTGCAGATCGACTCGGTCGTCTATGACGCTGAAGGCGAAGTCGCGCTGAGCGGCCGCTCGACCCGCGCCGATGCCGAGGTGCAGATCTATCTCGACAATCAGCCCATCCTGCGCGCCCGCGCCGAGGCCGATGGCAACTGGCGCGCGCAACTCGAAGGGATCGACCGGGGCGTGTATCAGTTGCGCGTTGATGAGCTGGACGCGCAGGAGCGCGTGACCTCGCGCGCAGAAATCCCGTTCGAGCGTGTGACCCCCGAAATGGCGCGCGACGCGCAGGGGCCGCAGGCGCTGACCGTGCAGCCGGGCAATACGCTGTGGGGGATATCGAGCGTCAGCTATGGCGAAGGCATCCGCTACATGCGGATATTCGAGGCCAATCGCGACCAGATCCGCAATCCCGATCTGATATATCCCGGGCAGGTCTTCGTGATCCCGGAAGCGCCTGATCCGACGGCGGAGTGAAGCGCTGCTGGTTGCCATTGGGCAACCACCTGCCAGCACAGGTCCGGGCCGGGCTTGAACCGACCTGTGCGCTGGCATAGCTGTATCGGGGCAGGGACGCCCCCCGCCCGCGTGGATGTGACCTTCCAGGACGACCTGGATCTGACGGAGGATCACATGCCCTGGATATATCTGCTGGCTGCAGGCGCGCTGGAAATCGTCTGGGCGCTGGCGATGAAACAGTCGGTTGGTTTTACCCGCACCACCCCCACGATCATCATGGTTCTGGCGATGTTCGGCAGTTTCGGGCTGCTGGCCATGGCGATGGCATCGCTGCCGCTTGGCACGGCCTATACGATCTGGACGGGGATTGGCGCGGTCGGGGCCTTTGGGCTGGGCGTTCTGGTGCTGGGTGAGGCGCTGAGCGCGCAGCGGCTGCTGGCCGCCGGTCTGATCGTGGCCGGGATCGTGCTGATGAAGCTGTCGGAACGGGGCGGCGTCTGAACAGGGCGGCCGATGCGCGCCGCGCGCTCTGGCCATTCGCGCCACCCGTCGCTAGGTTGCACGCAGCCAGCCGGGACCGCGCGCCATGACAGAGACTCAGACCCAAGGCACGGATGCCGTGCAGCCCAGTGCCGCGCAGGAGCGCGCCAGCGGCTGGCGCACGATCCGGCGCGTCATCCCCTATCTGTGGCCGGCCGATGCGCTTTGGGCGCGCCAGCGGGTCGTTCTGGCACTGATCGCGCTCGTGCTGGCCAAGGTTGTCGCGGTGGGCACGCCGTTTTTCTACAAGGCCGCAGTCGATGCGCTGGCAGGCGATGGTGCGGCCTGGATGCTGGCCATAGGGGCCGTGGGGCTGACCGTGGCCTATGGCGTTGCGCGGCTTATGGAAATCGGCTTTCAGGAATTGCGCAATGTGCTGTTTACCCGCGTGGGCCAGCGCGCCCTGCGCCAGCTTGCGCTGGAAACCTTTGGCCATATCCACCGCCTGAGCCTGCGCTACCACATCACCCGCAAGACCGGCGGCCTGAGCCGGATCATCGAACGCGGGGTGAAGGGGGTGGAATTCCTGCTACGCTTCCTTCTCTTCTCGATCTTTCCGCTGATCCTGCAACTGCTGATGATCGCGGGCATCTTCTTCTGGCTGTTCGATGTCTGGTATCTGGTCGCCGTGGTGGTGACGATCACCCTCTATGTCTGGTTCACCTTTCGCATCACGGAATGGCGCGTGCGCCAGCGCCGGATCATGAACCAGCAGGACACGGACGCCAACCAGAAGGCCATCGACAGCCTGCTGAATTTCGAGACCGTCAAGTATTTCAATGCCGAAGCGATGGAGGCGCGGCGCTATGACGGGGCCATGGCGAAGTATGAAGAAGCCGCCGTCAGCACCAACTACTCGCTGGCGTTTCTGAATTTCGGGCAGGCGCTGATCATCACGACAGGGCTTGTGACCGTGATGATCCTGGCCGCCATCGGTGTGCAGCGGGGCGACCTGACCGTGGGTGATTTCGTTCTGGTCAATTCCTACATGATCCAGATCACCATGCCGCTGAACTTTCTGGGCACGGTCTATCGCGAGATCCGCCAGGCGCTGGTCGATATGGCCGAGATGTTCGACCTGCTGGACCAGCCCCCCGATGTGCGCGACGCACCGGACGCGCCGCCGCTGGCGGTGACAAAGGGTGAGGTGGTCTTTGACCGTGTCGAATTCGGCTATGACCCCGCGCGCCCCATCCTGCGCGGCATCGACCTGCATGTGAAAGGGGGCGAGACGGTGGCGATTGTCGGCCCCTCCGGCTCGGGCAAATCGACGATCGGGCGGCTGTTGTTCCGCTTTTATGATGTGACGGGCGGGGCGATCCGGATTGACGGGCAGGATATCCGCGATGTTACGCAATCCAGCCTGCACGCGACCATCGGTGTGGTGCCGCAGGACACAGTGCTGTTCAACGACACCATCGCCTATAACATCGCCTATGGCCGCGAGGGTGCCACCCGCGCCGAGATCGAGGCCGCCGCCCGCGCTGCCCGCATCCATGATTTCGTCACCACATTGCCCGAAGGCTATGACACGGCAGTGGGCGAGCGGGGGCTGAAGCTCTCGGGCGGCGAGAAACAGCGCGTGGGGATCGCGCGGACGCTGCTGAAAAACCCGCCGATCCTGCTGCTGGACGAGGCAACCAGCGCGCTTGATACCCAGACCGAGCAGAGCATTCAGGAAAGCCTGCGTGCGATGGGGCAAGGGCGCACCGTGCTGACCATCGCGCACCGGCTGTCAACGGTGGTCGATGCCGACCGCATCATCGTTCTGGATCAGGGCGAAATTGTCGAGCATGGCACGCATGAGGCGCTGTTGGCACATGGTGGGCGTTATGCGCAGATGTGGGCGCGCCAGCGCGCGGAAGAGGCATAGCGCGCGGAACCCGGGCCGGGGCTGCGCGTTGAAGGTGTTGCATCAGCACTGAAAACAAAAAGGGACAGCGATGAACACGAATTTCACAGGCGTTCTGGGCATACTTCACCTTGCCCTGGTGATCTGGGCGGCCGTATCGATCATCAATTCGGGCGCGCCCCAGTTGCACAAAGTGCTCTGGATCCTGCTGGTTCTGGTATTCCCGTTGGTCGGGCTGATCATCTGGTTCCTGGCCGGGCCAAAGGGGAGGTAAGGGCGACCACCCGTCTGCCCCGCTACCCGTAAAGGTCTTTCGCCCGCGCCTCGAACGCGCCGACGATGCGGCGCATCGCCTGATCGAACACCACGCCGATCAGCCGTTGCAGCACCGTGTTGCGGAACTCGAAATCGACATCGAAATCCACGATGCAGCCACCATCCTCTGCGTCCTCGACCTTCCAGTGAGAGATCATGTAGCGGAACGGCCCGTCCAGATAGGTCGTGTCGATGCGCCCGTCCTCGGGGTAAAGCTGCACGCGGCTGCCGAATTTCTCGCGAAATACCTTGAAGGAAATCACCAGATCAGCCTCGATCTCCTCGCCCCCCTCGATAGGCTTGCGCGAGCGGATGCGTGCAGCGGCGGTCCAGGGCAGGAATTCGGGGTAGCGCCCCACATCGGCCACCAGATCTAAAATCTGCTGTGCAGTGTAGGGCATATGGCGATATTCGCGGTGACTGGGCATGCGCACGCTCTTTACGGGATCGCGGGCTATGTCCTAAAGTCGCGCCGAAAAATCAAGGGGCCGTGTGCCGAGGGACGAATATGACGCAGAAAGCCTATGCCATCGACCAGATGATCAGCGCGAAACAGATTGCCGCGCGGGTCGAGGAACTGGCCGCCGAAATCTCGCGCGCCTATGCGGGCACGGAAAAGCTGGTGGTCGTGGGGCTGTTGCGCGGGTCCTTCGTGTTCATCGCCGATCTGGTGCGCGAGATCGAATTGCCGGTCGAGGTGGATTTCCTCGAGGCGTCCAGCTACGGCGACAGCACCCATTCCTCACGCGAGGTGCGTATCCTCAAGGACCTGTCCGGCAAGATCGAGGGGCGCGATGTCGTGGTGGTCGAGGATATCGTGGATACGGGCTTTACTCTGCATCATGTGTTGCAGATGCTACTGGCGCGCAACCCCGCCCGGCTGGAGGTCTGTGCGCTGCTCGACAAGCCCTCGCGTCGCGAGGTCGATATCAAGGCCACCTGGACCGGATTCGAGATCCC
>PWWF01000166.1 GCA_003561595.1 Paracoccaceae bacterium
TGCTGCTGTTTGCCCTGCCCGATGAAGACGCGCGCGAAAACCGCTTCGAGATCGGCATTCCCTCGGGCGCCAGCGTCATTCTGGAACACAGCCCCAGCGGCGTTGTCCCCGGCCTGAATGATTTCGTGGCCGAGGATGGCACGGTCGAGCATCCGCCCGTCGCGCCGGTCTTCTGGTCCTTCCGGATCATGGTGGGCACAGGGATGGCCATGCTGCTGATGTCCTGGGCCGCGCTGTTCCTGATGCGCCGGGGCCGGGGGATGGAGGGGCTGCCGCGCCCGATGATCTGGGCCTTCGTGCCGATGGCGTTTTCGGGCTGGGTAGCGACACTCGCGGGCTGGTACACGACCGAGATCGGGCGTCAGCCCTGGCTGGTCCACGGCGTGCTGACCACGCGTGAAGCGATCAGCGATGTGCCCCCGGCCTTCGTGCTGTCCACGCTGCTGGCCTATCTGGCGGTCTATGTGCTGCTGCTTCTGGCCTATCTCGGGGTGGTGCTGTTCCTCGCGCGGCGCGCCGCGCAGGCCGCCACGCCCGAACTGCCGGACCCTGCCCCGGTCAAGACGCGGCCAGTGACCAGCCCTGTTCAAACAGTTCCGGGAGAATGACCATGCCTGACTTTCTTGGTGATCCGACAGTGACATTGCCCGTCATCTTTGCCGCGCTGATGGGGCTGTCGATCCTGATCTATGTGGTGCTGGATGGCTTCGATCTGGGGGTGGGCTTGCTCACCCCCTTCGGGGATGCGCCGCAAAAGGATCGGATGGTAGCCTCTATCGGGCCGTTCTGGGACGCGAATGAAACCTGGCTGGTGATGGCCGTGGGGCTGTTGCTGGTGGCCTTTCCGGTCGCGCATGGGGCGATCCTGACAGCGCTGTATCTGCCTGTCGCGATCATGCTGATCGGGCTGATCCTGCGCGGCGTGGCGTTTGAATTCCGCGCCAAGGTGCCCGCCCCGCGCAAGCCGCTGTGGAACATGGCGTTCTTTGTGGGGTCGCTGATGACGGCGCTCTCACAGGGCTACATGCTGGGCTTTTACATCATGGGGCTGGAACATACGCTGGCCGCGCATCTGTTCTCGGTCCTGACAGGGCTGGCGCTGACGGCGGGCTTTGCGTTCATCGGCGCCTGCTGGTTGATCCTGAAGACCGAGGCGGAGCTGCAATCCAAGGCCATCCGCTGGGCGCAGCGATCCCTTGTCGGCGTGGTGCTGGGGCTTGGCACTGTCTCGCTGGCCACCCCGCTGGTCAGCCAGCGGATATGGGAGCGCTGGTTCTCTGTCCCCGAGTTCTTTCTGCTGGCCCCGCTGCCCCTGATGTCGCTTGCGCTGATCGTGGCGCTGTGGCTGGTGCTGCGCCGGATGCACGAGATGCCCGACAGCCTTGCCTGGCTGCCCTTTGCCGGGGCGAGCCTGCTGTATATCCTGGCCTTTACCGGGCTGGCCTACAGCTTTTACCCATTCGTGGTGCCTGACCGGATGACGATCTATGATGCGGCCGCCGCGCCCGAAAGCCTGCTGATCATTCTGGTCGGCGTGCTTGTGGTGCTGCCGATCATCGCAGGCTATTCGGCGCTGGCCTATTACATCTTTCGCGGCAAGGCGCGCGATCTGCGCTACGACTGAGATGCGAGCAGAAGCCGCCCGCCTCTCGGGCGGCTTCGTTTCTGCACCACGATCCCCTCTGTCCGAACGGTGAATCACCGCGTCTTTCCCGCTACTCTGCGCCAAACACTGCAAACAGAGAGGGACGAGATGCAGTTTGGACGGATGTTGCTATCGGGACTGGCCGCCATATGTCTGACAATCCCGGACCCGGCGCGGGCCGATATCGAGGGCGCCTATGACCACCCGCAGATCGAGCGTGTTGCCGGATCGCGGATCGTCTATTTCAACCGGACCGAGTTCGATCGACTGACCGTCCCGACCGGGCCGCTTGACGGGGACGAGTTCGAGAGTGCCGAGATGCTGGAAGGCGAGATTCTCCAACTCAGCTACCTTTTCGACAATCCCGACATCTCGACCCTGCAAATAAAGCGCAACTATATCACCGCGCTCGAATCACAGGGGTTCGAAATCCTCTATGCCGACTCGGAGGGGGCGCTGAGCAGCGGGGCAGGGCGTAACTTCTATCGCGACTCGGGCCTGTTCAGCCGTGGCGCGCGCGATTGCTGCAGACTGGCCACCCGCGCCAGCAATCGGGACCTGCGCTACATCGCGGCACAATCTGCAGATGGGACCGTCCTCGCTGGCATCGCGGCCTTCAACGAGCGCCGCGACCCCGGCCCAGCGGTCGAGATCGCCGTGGTGACCGCGGCCGATATGGATACCGAGATGGATCATCAGCCCATGACCGCAGGCGAGATGGAAACCGGCCTGATCGAGGAAGGGCGCGTCGCGGTGCAGGACATCCTGTTCGAGTTCGACTCGGCGCGCATTCTGCCTGACTCCTCGGACGCGCTGGAAACCGTGGCACAGCTGATGTCGGAGTTGCGCGATATCGGTCTGCTGGTGGTGGGGCATACCGATAATACCGGCAGCTATGACTACAATCTCAGCCTGTCCATGGCGCGGGCGCAGGCCGTGGTCGATTATCTGACCGCAGAGCATGGCATTGCCGCCGACAGGCTGCAGGCGGCGGGCGCGGGCATGATGGCCCCTATCTCGACGAACCGCACAGACCAGGGCCGCGCGCTGAACAGACGCGTTGAGCTTGTTGAAATGGCGCGCTGAGCAGGGAAAGCGGGCAACCGCTGCAATCGCGGCGCTGCCCATGCAAACCTGACGGGAAAGGAGGTTTCGAGTGATGTGGCATAGTTTCAAAAGCAACAAAGCCACGTGCATGACGGCTGTGATCGGCGCGGCGATGATGGCGCCGCACGGCGCGCAGGCGCTGGATGACGCCCCGGTGTCCGAGGCGACCGATTTCGTGTTCGAAGTGGTCGATATCGGCTTCTGCTTTCTGCCGGACATGCCCGATGACGAGATGCGCGACATGGCGCTCGGCTCTGCCGGGACGGTGCCGCTGAGAGGGGATGTGACCGCCCCGGTCGAGGCCGGGATTTACGGGAGCGGGCATTTCGTGCGCGGCAGCGGCGGGACACAGGCGATCTCTGCCTCCATTCACGCCATGATGATCAATGACGCGGACGAGATTACCGCGCTGTGTCTGGCGCTCCTGCCCACGGACGGCCCCGAGGGGTTCGAGGGGCAGTTCACGCTGCGCGGGGCCGAGGATGAGCCGGACGAGGACGGCGCGTATTATTCCGTTTTCGGCCGGATTCTGGGGCGCGATGCCACGGGCGAGGAGCGCAGCATCGCCCATGTGTCGATGGGCGAGGGCACCCTGCATCTGGAAGATGACGCAGGCGAGATACTGACCGCGCGGCTGGATTTCGACGGCGTCCTTGATGACGGCCAGAGCGTGCAATTCGCGTTTGAAACCGACATGGTCGAGATTGAGGAGATGCGCTTCATGGACATGACCTCGCCATGACCCGGACCACCCGCCGCTTTCTGATCGCACTCTTGCTGGCCCTGCCGCTTGCCCCTGCCATGGCGAGCGAGGTCACATATCGGGTCGTCGATGTCGCCTCGAATGACGTGCTGAATGTGCGCGACCGGGCCGGGGTGCCCGGCAGCCGGATTGTCGGCATCCTGCCGCCCGGCACACGCGGTGTTGTCTGGACCGGTCAGCAGGGCCGCGCGGGCGATGGGGCGCTGTGGTATCGCGTGGTGCATCCGCGCATCCCCTCGGGCGGCTGGGTGAATGCACGGTTCCTGCAACGGGAGCAGGTCGCCTCAGCCCCGCCCCCGACCTCTGCCGAACCGCCTGGCAGCCAGTTCAAGGATCACACGGCGCATGAACGGCCCTGGCGGGTTGTAGGTGTCGCCTCGGATGATGTGCTGAACATCCGCGGGGGGCCGGGCGTGTCGCACGGCATTGTCGGCAGCTTTCCCCCCAATGCGCAGGATGTCCGGATTACCGGGCGCATCCAGACCCTGCTGAGCGGGGCCGTCTGGGCCGAGGTGCGCGCCGCCACACTGCCGGGCGGGCGCGGCTGGGTAAACGGGCGTTTTCTGCGCCCGATGTAGCTGTTTGTTTGAAGGGGGTTGAATGGATAGACGCGGATCGGCACTGTCTGAACGGACGGGGACGCGACACGGCGCAGACCCGAGAACCGTGACAAGAGGCCATGATGCACCACATGATCCGCACCACATCTTTCGCAGCCGCATTTGCCCTGATGGCGCAGCCGGGCATTTCCGGCACCGAGGCGCCCATCCTGACCCTGACGGGAAACCTGCCTGATGGCCCCGTCACCCTGAGCCGCGACGACCTGAAGGATTTTCCGCAGCATGAGATCCGCACCTCGACCACAGTCACCGACGGCACACCACTTTTCGAGGGGTTCCTGATGCGCGACCTGCTGGACACGCTTGGCGCCGAGGGCAGCAAGATCACCGCGCGGGCGCTCAATGACTACCTGATGGAGATTCCGCGCGAGGATTTCGAGACTTATGACGTGATCGGCGCGCTGTACATGGATGGCGAAGAGCTGACCGCACGCGACAAGGGGCCTGTGTGGATCGTCTATCCGCGCGATGATCACACGGACCTGCAGGATATCAGATATGACACCAGATGGGTCTGGCAACTTGTTGAAATGCATATTGAATAACATCTGTCAGCGGGTATGTCCGTATGGACCCACCGCGCTGACATCCAGCTAGCGAGGGGACGACCATGACTAATGACGCGCCGCTGATCCTGTGTTGCGAGGATGAACCGCAACTGCTTCGTGATATCTGCGAGGAAGTGCAAGGCGCAGGTTACAGGGTGATCGCCGCGCGCAACGGGGCCGAATTGCTGGCCCATCTGGAACATTCCACCCCTGACCTGATCCTGTGCGACATCATGATGCCCGGCATCGACGGCTATGGCGTGCTGGCCCGTCTGCGCCGCGATCACCCGCATCTGGCCCATGTGCCGCTGGTGTTCCTGTCGGCCCTGTCGATGACCGAGGCGGTTGTTCAGGGAAAACGGCTGGGCGCGGATGATTACCTGACCAA
>PWWF01000253.1 GCA_003561595.1 Paracoccaceae bacterium
AGATGCGCGATTTCGCGGGCATGAAGCACTGGCACGAAGATATCCCGACCATGGAGATGTTGGGTGGCGTGCGCTCGGACAAGGTGTCGGGCGTGCGCGATTTCATTTTCGGTGACGGGCAGTTGCATGAACAGCTTACGCTACTGTCCGATCAGGACCATGCGTTTCGCTACCGCATCCTGAAAAGCCCGATGCCATGGCTGAACTATCATGCCGGGGCGCGGCTGTATCCGCTGACGGATCGCGACCAGACCTTTGCGGTCTGGACCGCTGACTGGACGGCATCGCCGCAGGACGATCTGGACCTGATCCCGAATGTCCATGACAATGTGTTCCAGAAGGCGTTCGACACGCTCGACGCGCAGCTTTCGCGCGCCGGGTAGTGCGGGCTGTGGCAACATGAGGATTGCGCGGGTCGCCGGAAATCTACGAGGCATGACAGGGTATGGGCTGTCATGAGGAACCCGGATGCACCGTGTCACTGTCACGCTGCCCGAAGCCCTGTGCGCAACGCTCCATCGGTTCGCGCAGGACCACAGCCATGACAACCGGTCCGAGGCGGTGCGCGGCAGCGCGGCCGATGTGACGGACGATGCCGGGCTGATGACGGAACGGAAGATCCGGCCGCAAGAGCGCGTGCCGGGGCCGAGCTAAGGGCGCATCTGGGCCATGATGCCGGGGCTGAACACCTGACAGTGTCGTTCCGCAATCCGAGTCGCAGGAATGGCAGAACAGTCTCGCCATGTGCTCATTGCCTGCTGGGAGTGTTTAGGCAGGGGCCTGCTACGGGAACCGCCGCCTCACGATTGAGCGCATATGCGCGCATGCATGAGCGGCAATTTCGACCTGACGGCGCGCCATCGCAGCTCGTGTCCCTTGTGCGCGGGCTTGCAGGCCACTGCGAACACTGGAAGGGCACTTATCCTGCGGATGTGCTGAACACGGGCCTTGGACGCGCCCGCGAGACGAGTTCAGGCGCGGTAGGGTGGGTGCAACCCACCTTACGTCACGACGCGACTTGCGCATACGGGATGGTCGCTGACCCATGCAGCACAATCCGCGGCCCTGCGCGCGCCATCCCCAACCAATAACGGCGACGCCAGACCGGGTGACATTCGGGCAATGGTTGCACTTGTGGGCGGAATAGGTCTTTCTGCGCGGATATCACGGGCAGGAAACGGGGCGCAGGGATGCGGGTCGCGATTAACGGGTTCGGGCGGATCGGGCGCACAGTGCTGCGCGCCTGGCTGCAGGGCGGCTGGCCGGAGGTCGATCTGGTAGCGATCAACGACATCGCTTCGGCGAGCGACTGCGCCTATCTGTTCGAATATGACAGCGTTTTCGGTCCCTTCACGGGTGGCGTTCATCTTGAGCAAGGCCACCTGCACGCGGGACCGGCCAGATTGCGCCTGACCCATGCGGCGGACCTGTCCGAGCTTGACCTGTCGGATATCGATCTTGTGATGGAATGCACCGGGCGCGCGGACCGGCGTGAGGTTGCGCGGCGGGGTCTGCGCGCCGGGGCAGGGCGGGTGCTGATTTCCGGCCCCTCGGACGCGGCGGAACTGACCGTGGTGCTGGGCGTCAATGAAGACGCGCTGCACCGCGATCATACCCTGATCTCGAACGCGTCCTGCACGACCAATGCGCTTGCTCCGCTGGCGCGGTTGCTGCACGAAAACTGGGGTGTTGCGACAGGTTTCATGACCACGATCCATTGCTATACCGGCTCTCAGCCCACGGTGGATGCCCCGCGCGGCGACCCCGCGCGCTCGCGCGCGGCGGCGTTGTCGATGGTGCCCACGACGACCAGCGCGCAGCGCCTGCTGGACCGTGTTCTGCCGGAACTGTCCGGGCGGCTACTGGGCGCGGCGGTGCGGGTGCCGACGGCATCGGTCTCGGCCGTGGATCTGAGCGTGATGCTCGTTCGACCGGCCAGTGTGGCGCAGGTGAATGATGTGCTGCGCGATGCGGGCGGGGTGATCGGCTGGACCGACAGGCCCCTTGTCTCGACCGATCTGCGCGCCCGGCCCGAGAGTATCGTGATGGCCCTGCCAGAGACGCAGCGCACCGATGGCGGCATGCTGCGGGTCTTTGGCTGGTATGACAATGAATGGGGGTTTGCCTGCCGGATGCTGGACATGGCGCATCGAATTTCGCGTCTGTAGCGGCGATTTTCCTTGCATTTGCGCGCGCAAGGCCCCATTTGGGTGCTGCGACGTTATCTCTATCGACCACTGTTCTCCGTCTACGGCCACAGTCACTTCGATCTTGCACTGACTGAGCCGCGCTGCCGCATGGTGTGGGCAGCACAATGACAGGAGAATTCACATGGCCACTGGCACAGTGAAATGGTTCAACGCAACCAAAGGTTTCGGCTTCATTCAACCCGATGGCGGGTCCAAGGACGTGTTCGTCCATATTTCCGCTGTTGAGCGTGCAGGTCTGCGCGGTCTGGATGATGGTCAGAAAGTGACCTTCGATCTGGAAAAAGGCCGTGACGGCCGTGAATCGGCTGGCAACCTGGCTCTGGCCTGAGCTTTTGGCCCCTGATCTTCAGGGGTTGCCGATAGAACAATCAAGCCGCCCAATTATTGGGCGGCTTTCTTTTTGCTCGGACGGATTCTGCTCTCTCCATGGGGGACGCTTGGAAATGCTGCGCCGCCGCACTACCTGTTATACATGCGACAGCAACATAGTGACATTGCGTCCGCGGGACAGCCCGCGCTTGTTCTGGCCACCGATCTTGATGGAACCTTTCTGGGCGGCTCACCCGAAGATCGTGCGGCACTCTATGATCTTGTGCGCAGGCGCGCCCATGAGGTCAGGCTGATCTTCGTCACCGGGCGCGACCCGGGTTTCATCGCCGATCTCTGCGCCGATGGCACTGTGCCTGCGCCCGAGTTTGTCATTGGCGATGTCGGCACCACGATCGGTCAGTTCCGGAACGGGGCAGTCATGCCCGATGCCCGGCTGGAAGCGCCGATCAAGCGCCGCTGGGCCGGTGTGCCCGAACTTGTGCGCACGCGGCTGGCCGGGGTGCGGGGGCTGTGGCTGCAGCCAGCACCTTTCCGGCACCGGTTGTCCTATCAGTATGATGACCGCTTTCAGCCCGAATCGCTGCGTGTTCTGGACGGGCTGGAGGTCGATATCCTGATCTCGCATGGCTGTTTCGTCGATATTCTGCCCAGGGGCATCAGCAAGGGGCCGTCCCTTCTGCGGCTGCTGGCCGAGCTGAAACTGCCGCGCGACCGGGTGCTGGTGGCAGGCGACACGCTTAATGACCTGTCGATGTTCGAAACCGGCCTGCGCGGCGCCGTGGTCGGCGGGGCCGAGGCCGAGTTGCTGACGGCGACAGGCCCGATGCCCGCCGCCCATCACTGCACGCGGATCGGCGCCGGTGGCATTCTCGAGGCCATCACCGCGCATGGTCTGCTTGAAAATCTACCGGAGGTATCTGCATGAAATCCGACCTGGTCATCGTCTATCACCGCCAACCCTATGAAGAGGTCGAGACCCCGGAAGGCACAGTCTATCGCGAGAATTCCAGCCCCAACGGGATCGTCCCGACACTGAAAGGGTTTCTGGGCAAGGCCAATCGCGGCGCCTGGGTTGCGTGGAAAGAGGCGGAAGACACATCCAACCCCGGATTCGAGCCGGTCATCGAGATCTCGGACAGTTTCGGCACTTACGATGTCAGCCGCCTGCCGCTGACGAAAGAGCATGTCAAAAGCTTCTATCATGTGACATCCAAAGTTGCATTCTGGCCCATCCTGCACGGGTTCAAGGAGCGCTATAATTACGACCCCGTGGACTGGCCGACCTTTCGCCATGTGAACTGGGCCTTTGCCGAGGCTGCCGCCGAACAGGCAACCGATGACGCCGTGATCTGGGTGCATGACTACAATCTGTGGCTGGTGCCCGCCTATCTGCGCCAGCTCAAGCCCAATGCGACGATCTGTTTCTTTCATCACACGCCCTTTCCGGGGCCGGATATGTTCAATGTGTTGCCCTGGCGGGGCGAGATCGTGGACTCGCTGATGGCCTGCGATTCGGTCGGCTTTCACATCCCGCGCTATGCTCAGAATTTCGCCGCCGTGGCGCGCAGCCTGACAGGCGCGCGGCTGATCGAGGAAGAGGATACGCCGCCCGCATTGTCGGCAACGGGTGTGGCGCTGAACGACCGGCGCGTGCCGTTGACGCTGGAATACAAGGGGCAGGCGGTCGCGATCCACACCAGCCCCGTGGGCGTGAATTACGAGCATATCGAGAGCCTTGCCCAGAGCGCTGATGTCCGTGACCGTGTGGCCGAGATCCGTCGCGATCTGGGCGAGTGCAAGCTTTGCCTGGCCGTGTCGCGCACCGACTATACCAAGGGCAATATCGAACAGCTCGAGGCATTCGAGCGGCTGTTGCAGCGCCGGCCCGACCTGCATGGCAAGGTGCGGCTGATGCTGGTCTCGGTCGGCGCGAACCGCAACATGACTGCCTATGCCGAGGTGCAGGAGCGGATCGAGTCGCTGGTGGGGCGGATCAATGGCAGCTATGGCTCGCTTGAATGGCAGCCGGTCGCGCTGATCAGCCAGGCGATCCCGCTGGCGCAGCTTGTGGCCTATTATGCGGCGGCCGATTTCGCCTCGATCACGCCCCTGGCGGACGGGCTGAACCTTGTGGCCTCGGAATTCTGTGCCGCGCGGGATGCAGAGCATCCGGGCGCGCTGATCCTGTCGGAATTCGCGGGCTGTGCGGTGCTTCTGGAAGGGGCGATCCCGGTCAACCCGTTCAGCCATGCCTCGATGGATGCCGCGCTGGATCAGGCGCTGGCTATGGAGCGTGAGGAAGCCGCCTCGCGGATGCAGGCGCTGCAACGCTCGGCCAGGACCTGGGATATCGGCGCCTGGACCGAGGCCGAGATGGCGCATTTTCAAAAGCTGCGGGCCGCGCGAAGCCCTTTGGTAACGCCCCTGCCGGGCACGCGACCGGCGGCGTGATACGATAGGCAGAAAAGCGCCCGCTCGGGGGACCCACCCGCCCGCCCATGTCCCCGCTCGCGGGCGCTTGCCCCTGCG
>PWWF01000050.1 GCA_003561595.1 Paracoccaceae bacterium
ACCGTACGCTGATCCGCTTTGGAACCGGCGATGAAGTCACCGTGCAGGCGGGCGAAGAGGGCGTGCGCTTTCTGCTGATCTCTGGCGCGCCGCTGCAGGAACCTGTCGCCTGGCACGGCCCGATCGTGATGAACACGCGCGAGGAGATCCAGCAGGCGCTGCGGGAACTGCGCAACGGCACCTTCATCCGCCCCGCGCATTGACGTCACGCGGGCCCCGGGGGGCTTGCCGATCTGCCGGGGCAAGGTCTATGTGTGCCACAGTCAAAGGGGGGTTGTCGCATGACACGCACCATCATTCGCGTTACGGGTCCGGATACGTCGAAATTCCTTCAAGGACAGGTGACCAACGATCTGCGAAAGCTGCCTGACGATGGCATTCTCTATGCTGCGATGCTCACGCCGCAGGGAAAGTATCTGGCGGATTTTTTCCTTGTTGCAGAAGGCGACGATATTCTGATCGACGTCGCCTCTTGCGTCGCCGATGATCTGTTCAAGCGCCTGAACATGTACAAACTGCGTGCCGATGTCGCGCTGGATCGCGTCGAGTTGCCCGTCAGCCGGGGCACTGGCCCTGCCCCGCAAGACGCGCTTCCCGACCCGCGCCATCCGGCGCTGGGCTGGCGGCTGTACGGGCAGGCGCAGCCGGATGACGGCACGGATTGGGACGCGCTGCGCGTGGCCCATTGCGTGCCGGAAACGGGGGTCGAATTGCAATCTGGTGACGGGTTCATCCTGGAGGCCGGGCTGGACCGGCTGAACGGGGTCGATTTCCGCAAGGGCTGTTATGTCGGGCAGGAAGTGACCGCGCGGATGCAGCACAAGACCGAATTGCGCAAGGGTCTGGCGCGGGTCGCGATCGCAGGCAGCGCGCCCCCCGGCACCGAGATCATGGCAGGCGACCGCCCCGCAGGCGTGCTGCATACCCAGAGCGGGGACCGCGCCATCGCCTATCTGCGCTTTGACCGGGCAAAAGAGACGCTGCAAGCGGGCGCTGCAACATTGAATTGGCCAGCGCCCGACCAAGCCGCTTGAAGCGGCGCGCGCGGGCATGATAGCGCTAATGCAATATTGCATGGAGCTGTCATGTCCCCCAAGCGCCTGAGCCAGTCGCCCCTTGCCGGTCCCGCCTTTGCGCTTGGTGCCTTTGCGCTGTTTTCGGTGCATGATCTCATCGTCAAGACATTGGGCGGCAGCTACAGCCCTGTGCAGATCGTGTTCTTCAGCACCTTGCTGGGGATGCCGCTGGCAATGCTGGTGCTTATGCGCGACCCCACAGATGGCAACCTGTTCCCGCGCCGACCCGGCTGGACCGCGCTGCGCACAGGTGCGGCGGTCATGACCGGGGTCAGTGTTTTCTATGCCTTTTCCGTCCTGCCGCTGGCGCAGACCTATGCCATTCTGTTTGCCACCCCACTGCTGATTACCGCGCTGTCCGTGCCCTTGCTGGGCGAGCGTGTGGGTATCCATCGCGGCGCTGCGGTTGTCGTCGGGCTTCTGGGCGTGCTGATCGTGCTGCGTCCGGGGCAGGGGGACGGGCTGTCGCTGGGCCATCTGGCCGCGCTGGTGGGCGCGGCGGGCAGTTCGCTGGCCTCCATCATCGTGCGCAAGATCGGATCAGAGGAACGCGGCTTTGTCCTGCTGATCTATCCGATGATGGCCAATCTGGCGGTGATGGGGATGATGCTGCCCTTTGTCTATCAGCCTATGCCGCTGGGCGATCTGGGTGCGCTGGCGCTGATGGCGGCACTGGCGCTGGCAGCAAGCTTTGGTGTGATCGCGGCCTATACCCGTGCGCCCGCGTTCCAGATCGCGCCGATGCAGTATTCGCAGATCATCTGGGCCGTGATCTTCGGCGCGCTGTTCTTTGGCGAGGGGGTCGATCTGTTCACGATCATCGGTGCGGCGGTCATCATCCTCAGCGGCATCTACATCGTGATGCGCGAGGACAGGGCGAATGTCTCGGATAACCGGCCGGTGCTGGCCACCCGCACGCGGACCGATACGGGCACCTATCCGCGGGCCGGAGGCATCGGCAGGCTGGACAATCCGGACGACCCGGCGGACGGGCCGGATGCTGCGCCAGGGCAACGCCCCCCGCCAGAGTGAAAAAAACTGGCCGGAGTGCTGGCCTCGGGCGCGTGGCGCGGCTAATACAGCGCAAAATCGACGTCCCAAGGAGCTTTGGCCAATGAGCGCGCAGATTCGCCCGCAACCGGGGATCATGGATATAGCGCTCTACAAGGGCGGGTCTTCGGCGATCCCCGGGCGTGATGATGTCCTCAAGCTGTCATCGAATGAAAACCCGTTCGGCGCGGGCGATCTGGCGCGTCAGGCCTATCAGCGCGCGGGGCATGATCTGCATCGCTACCCCACGACCGACCATGCGGCGCTGCGCATGGCATTGGGCGCGCAGTACGGGCTGGACCCCGATCGTATCATCTGCGGTGCCGGGTCGGATGAGATCATATCCTTCCTGTGCCAGGCCTATGCCGGGCCGTGGGATGAGGTGCTGTATTCGCAGCATGGCTTCCTGATGTACCGCATCTCGGCGCAGGTGGCAGGCGCGACGCCCGTTGTGGCCCCGGAAACGGATCGCACCGCCGATGTCGATGCGATCCTGGCCAAGGCCGGCAAGCGCACGAAGCTGGTGTTCATCGCCAATCCGAACAATCCCACCGGCACGATGATCCCCCTGTCCGAGATCACGCGTCTGGCCAAGGGGCTGCCGAAACAGGCGCTATTGGTGCTTGACGGGGCCTATGCCGAATATGCGGCGGGGTATGATGGCGGCGCGGCACTGGTCGATGCGCGCAAGAATGTCGTGATGACACGGACATTTTCCAAACTGCATGGGCTTGGCGGGCTGCGAATCGGCTGGGGCTATGGCCCCAAGCATGTGATCGATGTGCTCAACCGTGTGCGCGGGCCGTTCAACCTGTCGAACATGCAGCTTGCCGTGGCCGAGGCGGCGTTGGCCGACACGGCCCATATCAGCCGCAGCCTGAGCGAGAACGCCCGCTGGCGCGACTGGTTGTCCGAACGTCTGACCGCGCTGGGCGTGCCCACCGATCACAGCCACGCCAATTTCGTGCTGGCCCGCTTTCGCGATGCGGAACAGGCCGATGCCTGCAATGCGGCCCTGTTGGCCGATGGCGTGATCGTGCGACAGGTGGGCAGCTACGGTCTGCCCGAATGCCTGCGGATCACTGTGGGGGATGAGGCGGCCTGCCGCCGCGTCGCCCATGTCATCGGCATGTTCATGGAGCGCCAGGCGTGACGACGGCGCTTTACAGCCGCGTCGCCTTTGTCGGGCTGGGGCTGATCGCGTCCTCCATGGCGCATGCCATTCGCGGCGCCGGTCTGGCCGGGCAGATGTCGGGCACGGCGCGGTCTGCGGAAACCCGCGAGATCGCGCGCGAGATGGGGTTGGTCGATCAGGTCTGTGACACGGCCGCCGAGGCCGTGACCGGGGCCGATCTGGTCGTGCTTTGCGCGCCGGTCGGCGCAATGGCCGAAATCGCGCGCGAGATCGGCCCGCATCTGGCCCCCGGCGCGACCGTGACCGATGTCGGTTCGGTCAAGCAGTCGGTGATCGATGCTGTCGGCCCGCATCTGCCCGATCATGTGCATTTCATCCCCGGCCACCCACTTGCCGGGACCGAGCATTCGGGCCCCCGCGCGGGCTTTGCCGGGCTGTTTCGTAACCGCTGGTGCATTCTGACCCCGCAGGAGGGCTGCGATCCGGGGGCGCTGGACCGATTGACCCGGCTCTGGCAGGGCATGGGGGCGCAGATCGATCTGATGGATGCCCCTCATCACGACCTGGTGCTTGCCGTGACCAGCCATACCCCGCACCTCATTGCCTATACGATGGTGGGGGTCGCGGATGATCTGCGCCGCGTGACTGACAGCGAAGTGATCAAGTATTCTGCCGCCGGGTTTCGCGACTTCACGCGAATCGCGGCCTCGGACCCGGTGATGTGGCGCGATGTGTTCCTGACGAACAAGGACGCCACGCTGGAGATTCTGGGCCGCTTCACTGAAGAGCTGTTCGCGCTGCAGCGTGCGATTCGCCGGGGCGATGGCGCCGAGCTGCAGGATTATTTCACGCGCACCCGCGCGATCAGGCGCGGGATCATCGAAGCGGGGCAGGATACCGACGCCCCCGATTTCGGACGTCAGAACACCTGAAGGAGGGAATGGGATGCGGCAACTGGTGATGGTTACGGTCCTGTGCTCTCTGACGCTTGTAGGCTGCTCTGGTGGCGGGTCGCGCGATTCGGGCAGCGGTGTCCCGATCATTGGCGATATCCTGCCGCGCGCAGGCAGCTTTGTCGGCAGCCTCAACCCGTTCAGCCGTCGCGGGGGGCGATCACGTGAGGCCGAGGGGCGGCTCTGCGGTGTGCGCGGCATCGAGGGCGAACGAATCCCGGCCATCACATCCAGTGTCGAGGGTTGCGGTGTGGCGGAGCCCGTGCGTGTCACGCGTGTGGACGGGGTGCGCCTGACCCAGGCCGCGATTCTCGACTGTGAAACCGCCGAGGCGCTGCATACCTGGGTGCGCCGGGGCGTGCGCCCGGCGGTGGGGCGCACAGGCGGCGGGGTCGAGGGGCTGCGCGTGGCCGCGCATTACGTCTGCCGCCCGATGAATCACCGTCCCGGCGCGCGAATCTCTGAACATGGGCGGGGTCGCGCTATCGATATCAGTGCGATTCTGCTCGAGAACGGGGATGAAATGAACGTGCTCAGCGACTGGCGGGGCTCGCGTCATTCGCGCGCGCTGCGTTCCATGCATGGCAGGGCCTGCGGAATCTTCGGCACAACGCTGGGTCCAGGCTCTGACGGGTTCCACGAGGACCATT
Organism: Paracoccaceae bacterium; assembly: GCA_003561595.1. Lineage (GTDB taxonomy): Bacteria > Pseudomonadota > Alphaproteobacteria > Rhodobacterales > Rhodobacteraceae > Roseinatronobacter. The sequence goes on from PWWF01000050.1 coordinate 4,865, forward strand.
TCCATTATGATACAGCACGCCACGGAACCGGCCCGATCTGCCGCTGAGACAGGCGGTTCGGAATCTTTTTCATCTTTTTGTCGATTTGGTCTTGCGTGTGGGTGATTGAGTATCTAGATAGCGCTTCACCGGCGGCGGGGAGCTGCGGTCGGGAAGGCGCTGAGGGGACCGGATGGTTCTGCGGGTG
>PWWF01000079.1 GCA_003561595.1 Paracoccaceae bacterium
ATTTCGTCGGGCGCGTGCCCTATCGTGATTTCATGGCGCTGATGCAGATCAGCCGCGCGCATGCCTATCTGAGCGTGCCCTTCGTGCTGTCCTGGTCGATGCTGGAGGCGATGGCGATGGGGGCCTGTATCATCGGCTCGCGCACCGGCCCGGTTGAAGAGGTGCTGCGCGATGGTGTGAACGGGCGGCTGGTGGATTTCTTCGATATAGAGGGCTGGTCAGAGGCCCTGACCGACGCGCTGGCTGCGCCCGAGCGCCACGCGCCGCTGCGCGTGGCCGCGCGCAGGACGATTGTCGAGAATTACGATCTGCATTCGGTCTGCCTGCCGCGTCTGCTGCGCTTTGTCGAGGGGGGGTGAAGCGCCCGCTCGGGGGCCCCTCCCACCCGCCCATGCCCCGCTCGCGGGCGCTTGCGCCCCTGCGGGCCGCAGGCATGGGCGCAAAGTCAGATCGCGGAACTGTGGCTGGTCTGCGCCATCGCATATTCGTCGAATACCGCCGCGACCATCCGCGTCAGAGCCCGCCCTTCCGGCAGGATCGTCAGCCCGTCCGTGTCGCGCTGCACATACGGGCTGAACCGTTCGGCGGCAGTGGCGATCAGCGCGTCAAGCGTGGTGGCATCAGCGCCATGGCTGCCGATCAACGTGCTGCGTGACAGGCGAAACTCGCACATCAGCTCCTCTATCGCGCGGCCGCGCCACAGATCATCCGGAGTGAAGGCGTGGCCGCGGGCGGTTGCGAAGGTGCCGGCGTCGATTGCCTTCTTCCATGCAGCTGTGGCAGGCGCATTCTGCGCATAGCCCTGCGGAAAGCGTGAGATTGACGATGCGCCAAGGCCGACAAGGACAGGCGAGGTGTCATCGGTGTAGCCCTGGAAGTTCCGGCGCAACGTGCCGTCGCGTGCCGCCTGTGCCAACCCGTCATGCGGACGGGCAAAATGGTCGATGCCGATTTCGTCATAGCCATCCCACAGCAGCAATCTGCGGGCTGTTTCATACAGGTCCAGCCGCTCTTCGGGGCGAGGCAGGGTGTCAGAGGGGATCATCTGCTGGCGCCGTGCCATCCATGGCACATGCGCGTAGCCATAAAGCGCGATTCGGTCGGGATTGAGGGTCAGGAGCTTCTGCATGGATTCGGCTATCTGCCGATTCGTCTGATTCGGCAGCCCATACAGGATATCGGCATTCAGGCTGGTGACCCCGCGCGCGCGGATCGCGTCGGTTGCGGATTTCGTGATCTCGAAACTCTGGTCACGACCGATGATGGCCTGTATCTGCGGATCGAAATCCTGCACCCCGACCGAGGTTCGGTTCATCCCCGCTTCTGTCAGGGCATCAAGGCGCGCGGCGTCGATCTCGTTGGGGTCAATCTCGACCGAGAATTCTCCCCCTTCTGCCAAGGGTGCAATGTCGAAAATCTGTTCGGCAAGCGCCTGCATTTGCTCGGGCGGCAGCAGGGTGGGCGTGCCGCCGCCCCAGTGCAGCCGAGACAGGCTTATGCCCTGCGGCAGGTGCTGGCGCAGCAATTCCAGTTCTTGTGCAAGAGACTGGACATAAGCGATCACGGGCGCGTCGCTCTGGGTGCCTTGCGTCCGACAGGCACAGAACCAGCACAGTCTGCGACAGAATGGCACATGCAGATAGAGTGATATCTGGCTGCCTGCAGGTATCTGCCTGATCCAGTTGGCGAAATCCGGTGCTGCAACGCCGCCGGAGAAATGCGGAGCGGTCGGATAACTCGTGTACCGTGGCACACGAGCGTCAAATAATCCGAGTTGTGTAAGTTGATTTACATGCGTCATGTGCTTAAGATTGACACCTGATACCAATTGTTGCCTTGATTTAGATCAACATCCATGCCCAGAACCGCCCCAAAGCTCATACCCGCATCGCAGGAGTGCAAGGATTGCCCCATTCGGCACCGTGCTGTCTGCGCCAAATGTGAACCCGACGAACTGGATGCGCTGGAACAGATCAAGTTCTATCGCAGTTTCGAGGCCGGGCAGACGGTCGTCTGGGCGGGTGACAGTATGGAATTCGTGGCCTCGGTCGTGACCGGTATCGGCACATTGTCGCAGACGATGGAAGATGGCCGCCGCCAGATGGTCGGCCTGCTGCTGCCCTCGGATTTCGTGGGGCGTCCGGGGCGCGACACATCGGCCTATGATGTCACCGCGGCGACTGACGTGGTGATGTGCTGTTTCCGCCGCAAGCCGTTTCAGGACATGATGCTGCGGACACCGCATATCGGTCAGCGTCTGCTGGAAATGACGCTGGACGAACTGGATGCGGCGCGCGAGTGGATGCTGCTTCTCGGACGCAAGACGGCGCGGGAGAAGATAGCAAGCCTGCTTTGCATCATCGCGCGGCGCGATGCGTCGCTGAAACTGTCGCGATCTGGTGGATCGATGAGTTTTGACCTGCCCCTGACGCGAGAGGCAATGTCGGAATATCTGGGCCTGACGCTGGAAACCGTCAGTCGGCAAATGTCGGCGCTGCGCAAGGAAGGTCTGATCGTCACCGAAGGCAAGCGGCATATCGTAATCCCTGATTTCGACCTGCTGCTGGAAGAAACCGGCGATGACAGCGATGGTGGTTTCCTCGTCTGACATGGCAGGCGCGGACCTGGCCAGCACGGACTGAGTACCTTTCAGCACAGTCACGCGCCATGCAGTTGGCGCATCTGCCTGCTGTGTCAGCACAGGCAGGAATTGTGCCACTGCTGTCCGCATCTGTTCATATTTCTGGCCAAATTGAATTTCACACATGCACTATCGCGTCACGGTTGTGGTGCCAAGAAACTTGACGAACCGGAGCAGTGCGGATGTTTGATTGGGACAGGGATTATGCGGAACTTGTCGGCGCAGAACCGGAAAAAGGTGTGCAGGCACAGCGCAGGGCGAAACAGGCCGCGCCGCAATTCATGAGCCGTGACTGGCTGCGGCGCCTGTCATCCGCCCGGCTGCTGATGGCGGCACTGACCGTTTGTCTGGTGGCGGGCCTGACCTTTGAAAAACGCGCAGAGCTTTCGGGCGTGATGTCGCGCGTCTCTGGCCTGCAGGCCGAATCGCTGTCGGCCTTGCGGGCGGACAGCGCGGTGGTCGATACGCTGCCCGCCGAACTGGTGATGTATGACGTCGCGCAGTATCAGCGCTTCATGCAGGGGTTGCAGGGCATGACTGCGCCCGACCTGCACGCCTATTTGCGCGCAACCCGCACGGACCTGGCGTTGGCCCCGGCGGCGCTGGCCCCGTTCTATCGCGATGCGCTGTTCATGCTGGAACGGCATATGCGCGCCATCGGGATCAGCGTGCCATAAGCACTGGACTCTTGCACGTTTCCAGCATGTCGCGGGTTGTGCCGCCCAAAATGGCCTGACGCAGCCGCGAATGGCTATACGCGCCCATCACCAGCAGATCGGCATTCTGGTCCATTACATGGCGTTGAAGGACCTCGCTGATGCGGGGCAGCGATCTGGCCAGCACCGACACTTCGGGCCGCGCACCGTGCCGTGCCAGCATCTGGCTGAGCAGGCCACCGGGGTCCGAGCGTTCGGGGCCATGGGTCGGCGGGTCGATCACCACGACATTGACCTGATCGGCCGCGACCAGAAGCGGCAGGGCTGCGCGTGCGGCATCCAGCGCTTCATCCGTCTGGTTCCATGCCAGCACGATCCGGTCAAAGGCCGGCAGGGGCGCACCGGGCTGCGGCAGGATCAGCACGGGTGCGTTGCCATCGAAAAGCGCGGCCTCGGTCGTGATTTCATCCTGCGGGCCGCGCCCGTCGCCATAGGGCGGCGGCAGCACCACCAGATCGGCAAAGCGTGTCAGTTGCCCGACATGGGTCGCGATGCCGCCCAGTGTGACGACAGCCGTCTCGACACTCCAGCGCAGATTGGCGTTGCGCATCCGGGCGCGGGCCCCATCGGCCAGCGCATCGGCGCGTTCGCGCGCGGCGTCCAGCGCATCCTGATAGATCATCGCCGGTGCGCCTGCGTAAAACCCCACGCTTTGCGTGACATCGACGCCCAGGCAGACGATGTCCAGATGCGCGTCGAATCGCATCGCGAGTTCCGAGGCCGAACTGAGCAGCGGGCCGATGTCATCCGCGGAATTCAGAAAGGTACAGATGGATTTGTAGCTCATGGCGCCCCCTGGTGTTGCGTGACCTGATCGATCATCGCGCGTGTTGCAGGCGGGTTCCATGATCTGGGACAAGTTTTGCGGCGAAGTCAAAGCCTGCCGATACTTGAAAATGGTGCCGACCCGGTGGTTTCGGGTCGGCACCCGGTCTGGTTCAGCCCTGCGCCCGGTCGATCGGGGCCTGCAGGCGCACACGGTCGGATTGCGACGGCATTGCGGGGTTGCAGCCTTTTGCGGTTGCACGCTTTGCCTGCGGGTCGAAACGGGTGGCGAGGAAGAAGGTTTTTGCATGGATATCTAACATTGTGGCCTCCGGCACTGGTGTGGTAGGGCGTGAATAACGCGTTTTCAGTGTCTCAAGCGAGTCTGGAAAGTTTCCGACATGTTAGCCTGGATTACATAATGGATTGGCGTGACATGCCCCCTCTCTCGGCGTTGCGGGCGTTTGCGGCCTGGGCCGAAAGCGGGTCGGTCGTCACGGCTGCGGCACGGCTGGGCGTGACCCATGCCGCCATCAGCCAGCAGATCCGCGCGCTGGAAAAGGCACTCGATATCGGGCTGGTCAGTCGCAATGGCCGCCGGATCGAGATGACGGATGAGGGGCGGCGTCTGGCCGAAGGGCTGACACGCGGCTTTGCCGAGATTGCGCATGTCGTCGCGGAGCTGCGCGACACGCAGGACCTGCGCCCGCTGCAGGTCACCACCACGCCCATGTTCGCCAGCGCCTGGCTGGTGCCACGTCTGGGCGCGTTTCGCGCCGCGCATCCGGCGGTCGATCTGGTGATCGACCCGGTGCCGGGGATGCGCATGCTGGAACCGGGCGGTATTGATGTCGCGATCCGGTCGGGCAGCGGCGGCTGGCCGGGGCTGGAATCGCGCCTGCTGGTGCCCGCGCC
>PWWF01000303.1 GCA_003561595.1 Paracoccaceae bacterium
CGCGGGGCAAGAGGCATTGCTGGCCGAGGTGCTGATCCTTGCGGCCTTTGTCGCGCCGATCATCGATATGGGCGGCAATACCGGCAGCCAGTCGGCCACGATGGTCATCCGCGCCATGGCGCTGGGGCAGTTGCGGCTGCAGGCACGCGATATCCGGTTCGTGATCCGCCGCGAAGCGCCGGTGCTGCTGGGGCTGGGGCTGGTCGTGGCCAGTCTGATGGCCGCGCTGGCGGGCCTGGGGCAGGCGATCACGCCGCAGGTGCTGTGGGTGATCTGGCTGACCATGCTGGTGGTCACGGTCACTGGTGGCGTGCTGGGCGCGATCCTGCCCTTTGCTGCCAAACATCTGGGCACGGACCCCGCCGCCATGTCGGCGCCGCTGATCACCTCGATCATGGATCTGGTCGGTGTCGTGATCTATTTCGCCATCGCCTGGGCATTGCTCGGGCCTGTTGCGGGGGCCGTCTGATGATCCGCGCCCCCCTGACCCTGTGCGTGTCATGCGCCTGTCAGACATCCTTGCGATGGATGCAGGACCATGTCGCGCTGGCGCGTGGCTGGGACCCGCCATAGGCAACCGCGCCCCTTCTCATTCGTTTTCCGACCACATAAAGCCAATGGAGAAATCTCATGGCAAGCACCACTATTGACACGATGGGCGCAAGCGGCGCCCCGAACCGCCCCGCCCGCGACCCAATTTCGGAACGCATCCGCGACGCATTCGTCTATGTCAGTGACACCGCCACGGCGGCCGAGGCGATTGCCGCTGTCAGCCGCTCACGCGTGCCGACTGGGCAGGCCGCTGTCGTCTTCGTCATCGATGACAAGGGGCATTACAAGGGCTTTGCCCGCCTCTCTGCCCTGTTGCGCGCCGACGGCACCACAAAGGTCACGACCCTGAGCGACGGCGCCGGGCTGGCTGTGCGCCACGACACCGAACAGGAAGCCGCCGCGCGCGTGCTGCAAAACAAGGACGTGCCGCTTCTGCCGGTCATCAATGACCAGTCCGAGATGATCGGCGTGCTGACCTTTGATGACGCGATGGACATTCTGGAACAGGAAGCCACTGATGACATCCTGTTCAAGGCCGGGTCGGCGATGTGTTCAACTCTGACGATCACATCCGTTCCGAAAAACTGACCCAGGGGCCGATCTGGTACACGGTCCGCGTGCGCATCCTGTTCCTGCTGGTCACGCTGGCCGGGGGCCTGATTGTCGGCGGGCTGATCGACCAGTTCGAGGATGTGCTGGGGGCGGTGCTGGCGCTTGCGATCTTTATCCCGCTGGTGATGGATATGGGTGGCAATGTCGGCACCCAAAGCTCCACCATCTTCGCGCGCGGCTTTGCGCTGGGCCATGTCCGGGTGCAGGATTTCTGGCGCAAGAATTTCGCGCGCGAGGCGTTGGTCGGGCTGACCATGGCCGTGGGGATCGCGCTTGTGGCCGGAACCGTCGCCTATTTCTGGCAGGGCGTGCCCAATGACATCCCGCAACTGGGGGTCGTGGTCGGCGTCGCGCTCTTCACCTCGGTCTTTCTGGCGGCCTGCCTCGGCTTCTTGCTGCCATATGTGATGGTCAAGCTGGGGGTGGATCATGCGCCGGGCGCGGACCCGTTCATCACCACGATCAAGGATTTCACGGGGCTTCTGATCTATTTCTCGATGGCCTCCTGGCTGATCGGGGTGGACATGTGATCCATGCGCAGGGCGGCGCATTGGCTGCGCCGCCCTGTCGCACTACATCTGCCGCACATCACGAAAGGAGCCGTCATGACCGAGACCAGATTTCACCGTATGCGCCGCGCCGTCATCAGCCTGCACCGCACCGACATGCTTGTGCCGGTTCTGGGGCTGGCCTCGGTCAGTGCCTCTGCCATGGCGATGGCCGCGGTCGCGCAGGTCCTGCCCGAAACAGCCGGGCTCTCGGACGCGCTGGGCCAGTGCAACCCGCTGCAGGGCGATTTCGGCTGCGGGCACGGGTTCGGCTGCGCCTGCCACATGTTGCCGGACCCCGGCAGTGTTCTGTAAGGGGCTGCCAGCATGGTGCTGACCGGAATACCATAGCCCCGTGTCCCAAGCCCCGGCTGCGCGCGGTCACGCCGGGACGGGGCCGCAACAGGACAAGGAGGGTCGCCATGCCCCATCATCCCGCACAAGCGCCGGGCGCGCTGCGCAGTACGCATCTGCGCGCCTTCATCTACGCCGACAGCCTCAAGCCCGGTCGCCCTGCCCTTCTGCGCCACCCGCCCGAGGCCATCGCCCAAGCCCTGACGCAGCTTTCCAGCGAAGAGGCCGCGCGCTGCCTCGCGCTCTTGCCCGCAGGTGTGCAGATCCCGGTTGCCGTGCGGCTGGACCGGCTGACGCGCGCGCGACTGGCGCGCGACTGGCGCGCGACTGTGCAGATTGGTTCGGGGTGATCCCGGTCCTGCGCGCCTTTCAGGTTTCGGTTGCATCGCATGGCATGGCAGGTCAGATGACCCCTGTGGGCCGCGTGTAGGGACAGGGCGCATGACAGTTTCGCCAGAGATGACAGAGGCCACCGCCCTGCGCGACAAGCGTCGCGCGGCCTGGGCCGGGGTGGTGATGAATGGCCCGCTGGCGGCGGCCAAGATCATCGCGGGGCTTGCCGCCCATAGCCAGGCACTGGTCGCCGACGGGGTGCATTCGCTGTCGGATCTGGCCTCGGACGCGGCGGTGATCTGGGCGCTGGGGCATTCACACCGCCCGCCCGATGCCGACCACCCCTTCGGCCATGGCCGGTTCGAGACGCTGGCGACACTGGCCATCGCGGCGATGCTGGGGTTGGCTGCGCTGGGCATCCTGATCGATGCCGGCGCACGGCTGCTCGATCCGCCGCGCGCGGCACCGGGGCTGCTCGCGCTCTGGGTGGCGGGGCTGTCCATCGCAATGAAAGAGGGGCTGTATCACTACACCCGCGCAGTGGCCCGGCGCACGGGCTCGGCCATGATGGCCGCGAATGCCTGGCACCACCGGTCGGATGCGGCGACCTCGGTCGTGGCGCTGGCGGGGATTGGCGCGGCGATGCTGGGCGCGCCCTGGGCCGATGCGCTGGGCGCGGCGATCATCGCGCTGATGCTGGGCCGGGTCGCGCTGCATTATGGCCGCCCCGCGATCCGCGAACTGGTCGATACCGCCCCGCCCGCAGAGATGTCCGACCAGATCACCGCCGCGCTGATCGCCACGCCCGGCGTGCGCGATGCCCATGACCTGCGCCTGCGCAACATGGGCGGCAGCATTCAGGCCGATGCGCATATCACGCTCGATCCCGCGATGACCCTGTCCGAGGCCCATCGCCTGTCAGAGGCCGCGCGCAGCGCGGTTCTGGAACAGGTGCCCGATGTGACCGAAATCGTCATCCACCCCGAACCCGATGGCCATGCCGATGGCCCCGCCGCCCATGATGCCGCGCTGCGCCCCGAACTCGCGCAGGTCGTGCGCGACTGCCTGCAGGGGCAGGTGCCCGAGGGCGCGATCCGCGATCTGCGGCTCGATTACCGCGATGACGGGGTGGTGGCCGTGGTCGAATTGCATGTCGAACCCGCCGAAGGGGTGCAGGCGCGGGTCGCGGAACGACTGCGGCAGGCAGGCAGCGACCTCTCGGAAATCCGCCTGCTCTGGGCGCCGCCCTGAACGCGCTGTCACGGTCCTGTCACACAGCTTCCATTTAACACCAGACACCTGCGCCCATGCCCGCCCCCGCAGGGGGCAAGCGCCCGCGAGCGGGGCATGGGCGGGCGGGTGGGCCCCCGAGCGGGCGCTTTTTCCCCGCTGATACCACCACGACCGAAAGGGAACGCCATGCCAGACCTGATCCCCCTCCAGCCCGTCCTGAACCTGATCGCCGCTCTGTGCTTCGGTGCAGTCATCGGCATCGAGCGGCAATGGCGCCAGCGGCTGGCCGGGCTGCGCACCAATACGCTTGTCTCGCTTGGCGCGGGCATCATCTTTCGCGAAGGCTTCAACGTGCGCGGGCTGAACACTGCGGCCACGCTGTGGTGCGCGGCAGCCATCGGCATGCTGGCGGGCGCGGTCGTCTTCGTCAATCTCGCGCTGCGCCCGCTGGCGCGCGTGCTGGACCGCCAGCCCATCCAGACCACCGAGTTGATCCGCTACCACGCGGTCGGGATTGTCTGCAAGGGCACGCAAGAGGCCCATGTCCGCGCGCTGATGCTGCAGGGCTTTGCCGAGAACGGGCTGCATCTGACCGGGCTGGAATCCGAGAATATCGAGGATACCGACCGCGTCGAGGTCACGGCAGAGGTCAATGCCGACACCACCTCGGACCCGGCGCTCGAACAGATCGTGGGTCGCCTGAGCCTGGAGCCCGCTGTCACCGCCGCGCGCTGGAGCATTCGCGAAACGGGCTATTCCTGACGCATCCTTTCCGCAATCCTGCCCGATTCCTCTGCTAGCCCCTGCCCCATGCAGGACGCGACATGAGCGATTTCAGCACTGACACTGGCGCCCCGCACCCGTTCGGGGCCTGGTTGGGCACGGGTAACCGCGCCCATAAACTGCTGGTGGCCATCGGATCACTGATCACGAGCATCGTGCTGACGATGGGCAAGCTGGTCGTGGGCCTGCTGTCCGGCTCGCTCGCGCTGGTGGCAGATGCGCTGCAGGGGCTGATCGATATTGTCGTGACCGGGATCACCGTGCTGGTGGTGGGCCAGTCCGATCGCGGCGCCGATCCCGCCTGGACCTGCGGGCGCGAGAAATTCGAGGTCATGGCCGCGCTGGCCGAGGCGCTGCTGCTGGCCGTGATCGCCGTGTTCATCTGGCATCTGGCCGCGATGAAACTGGTGCACGGCACCCCCGCCATAGAGATCGAGGCCTGGTATCTGATCGCCGCCCTGACAGCGGCAGCAGCGGATTTCATCCGCCATCTGATCGTCAAGCGCGCCGCACGCGCGACCGGGTCCATGGCGCTGGCGGCCAATGCCGCGCATTTCCTGACCGACTCGCTGGGCACTGTGCTGGTGACGCTGGGGCTGTTGGGGGCATGGTATGGCTGGCCCGTGGCCGATACGCTCGCGGCTTTGGGCGTGGCGGCATTGCTCAGCTATACCTCCTTCGCTGTCGGGCGCCGCGCCATCGGCATGCTGCTGGATCGCACGGACCCTGACCTGTCGCTGGCTGTGCTGGAACGGATCGAGCAGGCCCCCGAGATCGCAACCATCCGCGCCCTGCGCATCCGCCGGATGCCCGACCGCTATCTGGTCGATCTGCGCGCCGATGCCCGGATGCAGGATCTGCAGGATATCGCACGGATCGAGGCGCTGCTGTCCGAGCAGATCATTGTGCTGCTTGGTCCGACCGATCTGGTCGCCGCCCTGCGCCCCTGCCCACTCTGATGCGCGATAAAAGTTACTTTAACAGTCGCGCCTTGGATATTGTTTCAGAAGCTTAATCTGCCGGATCAGACGATGCGCCGGAGGAAGACGGGTAATAGCTGCGATATTCCGAGAGCAGCCATTCCGCAGCACAGGTATCGATCTCTGCCAGACGCGGTGTCAGCCTGGCGCGCACGCGTGCGGAATTCATCAGCATGATGCGTCGCGCGACCGCTTGACGCCCCCGCGCGCTTTCAATGAAATCGCGCTCGGGAATCAGCGATGCGCTCGGGCTGCCCATCATGGCCAGGCTGTGATAGCTGCCCAAGGCCTCGTACAGTGCGAGCGTGCAGGCCGATTGCGTGCTGCTGCATTGCTTTGCGCAGGTCAGGCGCAGGGGCTGGGCCAGTTCGGCCCCCTGCAGCCAGTTGCGCAGGTCATTTTGCGGCACGGGCAGCCCGGCAAAACGGCGCATCGGATGGCCGCGCGGCAGGGACAGCGCCTCACCCATCGGCAATTTGCGGGCCGGACGCAGGTGGCGCAGCGCCTCGGGGAACCATGGTTGCGCGATCACCTCATCGGGAAAGCCGCGCTCGGTGCGGCTGACCTCGGCCAGCAATGCCTCGCGGCTGGCGCGCGCCTCGCCATACTGGGCAAAGCCCTCGGCAATCTCGATCCCGCCGGGCAGGGTCCACAGGCGCAGCCACAGATCGGCCAACGGCTCATCTTCGGCTGCCGCCTGCATCCAGTTGCGCCCCGACAGCCCGCCGGGGCGGCGCAGCAATGCGATTCTGGTCTCGCGGTCCAGACCGCCCAGATAGGGGCCCTGCAACGCGCCGGTCTTGTCGATCAGCCCCAGCAGCATTTGCGCAGCGGTATTGCCCCCATCGGCCAGATCGGCAAGGGCCGGTAACGCGCCTTCCTCATCAGCATTCAACCAAAGAGCGAGCGCTTCGGCATAGGCGGGATCGTCGCTGCCCGCGATCTTGTCTGCAATTGCAGGGCCGCCTGTCACCCCCAGCACAACCACGGCGGAGACGGCCCAGGACACGCGCCGCAGAGCGGACAGCAGGCAGCCCCGGAGACTTCGGCTTGTTCTGGTGCGACTCACTCCCATAGCGACAGTATGCTATCGCGTGCCGCGGGCAGCAAGCACTGTGATCGCGCCACGGAGCTTGCTGATGACCGACGACTTGCCCGCTGCCCGGCGGCTTTGGCCAGGCTCGCCGCATAGCGATGGAACCTTGCGCGAATAGGGTCCGACTGCACAATCGCCCGCGCCCGCAGGCAATGACCGTCCCCCGGAAACAGTGCGCGCCCCCGCCCTTAACTTACCTGGCCGATCGCGGCACCGACCCCTTTGCCCCCCAGTTGCCTTTGGCTAGTCTGAAAAGACTATTCAACCTGAGGGGTTTTCCAAGGCATGCAGAACGCCGAAGACATCTTTCGCGAGATCGACCTGACCCGCGCGCCGACCGAGGCCGAGTGGCTGGCACGGCTGGACGAGATCGGGGACGAACTGGGGGCGTTCACACCGCTGGGGCAGGACCATGTCGGGTTCTTTGCCGATGGGGACAACACGCTTCTGGTCAGTTTCGAAAGCGTCGCCGATATCCGCACGCAGCGGCCCGATCAGCGGCCCCTGGGGCTGACGATTGCGCTGCGGCATGGTTGGTCGAACCTGACCATGCTGGCGCGCGCGCCCCGCTGGTATCGCGATACCGAGGTGCTGGAATTCTTCGACGCCCAGATCGATTCCGCATTCTTCGACAGTTTCTCGCGCGTGCTGTTCTATGGCGCGGGCATGGGGGGCTATGCCGCTTGCGCCTTCAGCCTGGCCGCACCGGGTTCGACCGTGCTGGCCATCGCCCCGCAGGCAACGCTGGACCCCGCCATCGTCCCGTGGGAACGCCGCTTTCGACGCGCGCGACGGCTGGAGTTTCGCAGCCGCTTCGGCTACGCGCCCGACATGCTCGAAGGGGCGCGCAATGCGTTCATCGTCTATGACGGCGCGCGGCGCAGCGACGCAATGCATGCGGCCTTGTTCCGCCAACCCTTTGTCACGCTGCTGCGCAGCCCGGCGCTGGGGCGCGATACAGGGCAGGCGCTGGCGCGGATCGGGGCGCTGGATACGCTGATCGAGACTGCGGCGCGCGGACGCATGACGCCCGAGCGATTCCATGACCTGATGCGCAAACGCCGCGATGACCCCGCCTATCTGGACGCGCTGGTCCGGCGCTGCGTGCAGCGCCGCCATCCGGCGCTGACGGTTGTTGCCGCGCAAGCGGCACTGGCGGCGCGCCAAGGGGATGACCCGTCACACCCTGACATGCAGGAGCAGCTTGAACTGAGTGATTGAGCGCGCCCTGCCTTTTGCAAAAATCCGACTGGAACAGCGCGCGCGCATTCGCTAGGACAACGGACATGACCCGTTCGCTGACCCTGCCCCGCCCCGATGACTGGCATCTGCACCTGCGCGATGGTGCCATGCTTGACGGGATCGCCCCGGAAAGCGCGCGCCATTTCGCGCGCGCGATCATCATGCCAAATCTGGTGCCGCCTGTCGTGACCGGCGCGCAGGCCGCCGCCTATCGCGACCGTATCCGCGCGGTCGCGGGGCCGGATTTCACGCCCCTGATGACGCTCTATCTGACCGAGTCCACGGACCCTGCCGATGTCGTCGCCGCGCATCGCGACGGGATCATCACGGCCGTCAAGCTCTATCCGGCGGGGGCGACCACCAATTCCGCCAGCGGCGTGCGCGATTTCGACCGCGTGCGCGGTGTGCTGGACGCGATGGCCGAGGCCGGCATCCCGCTTCTGACCCATGGCGAGGTCACGGATCCCGAGATTGACATTTTCGACCGCGAGGCCGTGTTCATCGACCGCGTGCTGGACCCTATCCGCCGCGCGACACCGGGGCTGCGCGTGGTGATGGAACATATCACCACATCCGACGCCATCGCCTATGTGAACAGCCAGCCCGACGGGCTGGGTGCCACGATCACCACGCATCATCTGGTCATCAACCGCAACCATATCCTGGTCGGCGGCATTCGTCCGCATTACTACTGCCTGCCTGTCGCCAAACGTGAAAGCCATCGTCAGGCGCTGGTCGGGGCCGCGACCTCGGGCGATGCGCGGTTCTTTCTGGGCACGGACAGCGCGCCCCATGCCGATGACGCCAAGGAATCGGCCTGCGGCTGCGCGGGCTGTTTCACGGCCACGAACACCATGTCGATCCTCGCGCAGGTGTTCGAGGATGCGGGCGCGCTGGACAAGCTGGAAGCCTTTGTCGCGCGCAATGGCCCCGGTTTCTACCGCCTGCCCGTCAACAGCGCGACCATCACGCTGGAAAAGACCGACAACCCCGTCACCTACCCCGACAGGATCGACACTGGCGCGGGCCCGGTCACGGTGTTCGACCCCGGCTTCCCGCTCTACTGGCAGGTGGCGCAAGCAGGCTGAACAGAACACCCTGTGCTTCATCTTGCCAAAAATACTCACTTTCCCGGCCCGCGCATCGGGCCAGACGCCTGAGAGGACCGCCATGATCCCTGCCACCTATCCTGACCGCGCCACTGTCGCGCGCCTGACCGCGCGGATGCTTCTGGACATAAAGGCCGTGCATTTCAACGCGGCCGAGCCCTTCACCTTCGCCTCCGGGCTGCAGGCCCCCACCTATATCGATTGCCGCAAGCTGATCAGCTTTCCGCGCATCCGTGCCGCGCTCATGGATTTTCTGACCTGCCGCGTGATGGAAGATGCGGGGTTTGAAGCGTTCGACAATATCGCAGGCGGTGAGACAGCGGGCATTCCCTTTGCCGCGCTGGTGGCCGAGCGGATGGCCCTGCCGATGAGCTATGTGCGCAAGAAGCCCAAGGGCTACGGGCGCAATGCCCGGATCGAGGGCGCGATGTCCGAGGGGCAGCGTGTGCTGCTGGTCGAGGATCTGACCACTGATGGCGGATCGAAGCTCAGCTTTGTCGATGCGATCCGCGAGACCGGGGCCAGTTGCGCCCATACGGCGGTGATCTTTTACTATGGCATCTTCCCTGAAACCGAGCCGCGTCTGGCCGAACATGGGGTGCGCCTGCACTATCTGTGCACCTGGTGGGATGTGCTGGCCGAAGCGCGGCGCGGCGAAGATTTCGACGCGGGCACGTTGGACGCGGTCGAGGGGTTCCTGCGCGCGCCGCGCGACTGGCGCGCCAGCTAACCCCCGACCGACATGGCCGCAGGGTCCATCTGGCGCTGCAGCCGCCAGGCCGACTGGCGTGCAAAAGCGCGGGTCAGCGCCTTGCGCCGCGCCGGGGCCAGCCGCGCCTCGGACGCCATGCGCATCAGTTCGGCGCCATAGCTGTCGCCCAGAAACAGCCCTGCATCCTCTGGCAGCAACTCAGTCGGGAAATCGGGGGAAACGGCCCAGAAGAACCGGTCGCACCAGTCCAGATAGCCCTGCCATTTCTGGTCCGACTGGAAATCCGCGCGGCTGGATTTGCACTCTATCACCCAGACCTCGCCCCCCGGACCCAGCGCCATCACATCGACCCGCAGCCCCCGCGCGGGCACGAATTCCACCAGCGGCGCAAAATCCATCGAGGCCAGGCACCGGCACACGCCGCGGGCCAGTTCGGCACCGGGCGTCAGGGCTGGCGAGGGGCTTGTATCACTGCGCATGGGGCAAGTGTGAACAATAAGTGAACACAGGTCAAGCGTCACTTGCAGAGCGGGGGCATGCGTCCTATCTGTGGATCAGGCAGGTTCTGCTCTTCGCGTGCGTGGCCCTTTTCCAGTGGCCGATAAGTTTGTCCGAGGGAGCTGGCTCTGGCGGGGTCCTGGCCTCGTTATCTGGCGCCCACCTGATGTTTCAGGCTCTCGGGAAATTCACGCCACCACGGTCGCTGCGGGCCTGCCGACTTTATCCCCTGTCGGATATGCGCACCGGAACCGGGTCAAACCCGCGCACGGGCATGCCGCGATCATCGTCGTCATCATCATCGTCGTCATACCCCATCCGCATGATGCGAATGGCGAATTGTACCCCGGCAAAAACCAGCCCGTTGAAGAAAAAAATCAGGAACAGACCCAAGAGACCATCATTCGACCCAAGCAATAGCCCGCGCAGCCCGACGATGTCGAAATAGACAAGCAACGCTGTGAACACGGCCGAGAGGGCGAAACCAATGGCGACTTGTTGGATATATACCTTGATCAGCTTGGGCATGACCGCCTCCGTTGCTATACACGCAACAGAGTAACCCCTGAACGCACAGCGACAAGCCTTGTCTGCGCCCTGCGGCAATGTCTCGCGCAGGCGATCAGCGCATCAGACGGAATGCGGCAGACGCGCCCCAGCCGAAAAACACTGCCAAGCCAAGTGCCAGCAGGCCATAGAGGAACGGTTGCTGATAGGCGAGGTTGAACAGCCAGCGTTCCAGCACGGCCTTTTGCACATCGATCACGGTTTCAAACACGTCGATCACGTCGCCCTCGCGCACCAGAAAGACCCGCGCGGCATAGCGCCCTTCAACGATGTTCTTGGGCAGGGTCATCCGGGTGGAAAACAGCGTGTCGCGTTCCAATGCCACCGCGTTTTCGCGGCTTTGATACAGACCCTCATCCTCGCGAATACGGATCAGCGCTTCGGTAAAGGCAGCCGGGTCGCGGGCCTCGGGCGCGGTGCGCGCCTCGAATATCGCGAGCCGGGTCGAAATGCGATGCGTCAGATCGGCGTCAGGTGACAGGATGTCGCGCAGCGGCGCGGTCGAGGCGACCGCGTAGTAGCTGGGTGCGGCGCGGACCTCCTGGCTTTCGGTATTCACCCAGATGCCCGCGCGCCGCGCCTTGCGCCAGATCACCGCCGGAAGGGGCGGCCCCTCGACCGAGATCACCACATCCAGCGGCCCTTCGGGCAGAGGGCCGTCGCGGCGCACAGCGCCATAGATCAGGATTTCCGATCCCTCGAAATTCACGGTCAGCGACACGCGGTTCTGGCTGAGCCCGGCAATCACCTCTTCGCCGCGCGCAGGAAGGGCCGCGAGCATCAGCAGGATGATCACAAGCACCCGCATCAGAACCGCCCCGGAATGGTGATGGAATACAGCTCTGACGGGGTCCAGAGCAGATCGAACGCGATCTTTGCGCAGACCGCCAGCACCAGCAGCGCCAGCAGGATGCGCAATTGCTCGGCCTTCAGCCGCAGCCCCACCCGCGTTCCGATCTGCGCCCCGACCACCCCGCCCAGGATCAGAAAGATCGCAAGCATCACATCGACGCTCTGGTTCGTGACGGCATGGGCCATGGTGGTAAACGCGGCCACGAATGTGACCTGAAACAGCGATGTGCCGATCACGACCTTGGTGGGCATCCCCAGAAGATAGATCATCGCCGGGACCAGCACGAACCCGCCGCCCACACCCATCACGGCGGCCAGAATGCCCACGCCCACCCCCACCAGAAGCGGCGGAAAGACCGAGATATACAGCCCCGAGGCACGGAATTTCATCTTGAACGGCAGGTTATGCAGCCAGATATGCGTATGCAGCTTGCGACGCGGCGCATTGGGGTTTTTCGACCGCAGGATCGCGCGCAGCGATTCATTGAACATCAGCGCGCCGATGATGCCCAGAAAGATCACATAGGACAGTTGCACGATCAGGTCGATCTGGCCCAAGCGCTGCATCAGGTTGAAAAACCAGATGCCGATGACAGACCCGATCAGACCGCCCAGCAGCAGCACCAGCCCCATGCGCAGATCGACAGTCTTGCGCTTGAGATGCGCCAGCACCCCCGAGATCGAGGAGGCGACGACCTGATTGACACCTGTTGCCACGGCCACTGCGGGCGGCACGCCGATGAAGAACAGAAGCGGCGTGATCAGAAAGCCGCCCCCCACCCCGAACATGCCCGACAGCATGCCTACGCCGCCGCCCACGCCCAGAAGCGTGAACGCATTGACCGAGGTTTCGGCGATGGGCAGATATATCTGCATGCCCCGACTTTCGCCCGTTCAGGGCTGGCTAGTGTTCCTTGACATAGGGCGTGCCGACCGCGCGCGGCGGGATGGCCTTGCCCACGAACCCTGCCAGAATGACCACGGTCAGGATATAGGGCAAGGCCTGCATGGCCTGCACCGGCAGGCTTACCCCCAGAATCTCGATGCTCTGAAACCTGTTGGCCACAGCTTCCAGGAACCCGAACAGCAGAACCGCCCCCATCGCGTGCCAGGGCCGCCATTTGGCAAAGATCATGGCCGCCAGCGCGATGAATCCGCGCCCTGCTGTCATCTCCTGCACGAATCCGGCCGCGAGGCCCGTGGACAGATACGCCCCCGCCAGCCCGCACAACACGCCCCCGATCGCGACCGCGCCGTAGCGCAACCCCACGACCGATATGCCGGCCGTGTCCACCGCTGCCGGGTTTTCACCCACAGCGCGCAGCCGCAGACCAAAGCGCGTGCGGAACAGCATGAACCATGTCAGCGGCACGCAGAGGAACGCCACATAGACCAGCAGTGCGTGGCCCGACAGGATGCCGCTATAGATTGGCCCCAGCACCGGCACATCGCGCACCGCATCAGCAAAGGGCAAGTCGATCCGCGCCATCCGCCCCCCGCCCGACAGCGAAGGCGTGCGCCCCCCCTGGCTGAACCAGTTCTGCGCGACCACCACAGTCAGCCCGGCGGCCAGAAAATTGATCGCCACACCCGAGATCAGCTGATTGCCCCGGAACGTGATCGCGGCCACCCCGTGCAAGAGCGATATCCCGACCGAGGCCACAATGGCAGAGGCCACGCCCAGCCAGACATTACCCGTCGCATAGGCGATGGCAGCCGCCATGAAGGCGGCGGCGAGCATCTTGCCCTCCAGCCCGATATCGAACACGCCGGCACGCTCCGAGATCAGCCCCGCCAGACAGGCGAACAGCAAGGGCGTGGCCAGCCGCAATGTCGAGCCCAGGATCTGAACCACCATGACCCAATCCATCAGCGCCCCCTTGCCCTTGCCTGTGCGAACAGCCGCGCGATCGGTATGCGCACCATATTGTCCAGCGCGCCGGTGAACAGGATCACCAGCGCCTGTATTACCACGATCAATTCACGCGGGATGCCGGTCCAGAGCGCAAGCTCTGCCCCGCCCTGATACAGGAACCCGAACAGGATCGCGGCCAGAAACACCCCGAACGGATGGTTGCGCCCCATCAGCGCCACGGCAATGCCGATAAAACCCGCCCCCTCGACCGCGTTCAGAACAAGGCGCTGTTGTTCACCCAGCACCGAATTGACCGCCATCAGCCCCGCCAGCGCGCCCGAGATCAGCATGGCATAGATGGTGATGCGCGCGGGGCTGATCCCGGCATATTCCGCTGCAGGCTCGGATTCGCCAAAGGCGCGGATCTGATAGCCCAGCCGCGTGCGCCACAGCAGATACCAGACGACAAAGCACATCGCGACCGCGATCAGCAGCGAGATGTTGACGGGCGGCACCCGGCTGAACGGGATACCGACCAGCGCGAGGATCTCATGCAGGCTGGGCAAGGCCGTTTCCGGTGGAAAGCGGGGTGAACTTGGATCCTGCGTGCCCTGCGGGCGCAGCACATTGACCAGCATATACCCCAGCAGCGAGGCCGCAATGAAGTTGAACATGATCGTCGTGATGACGATATGACTGCCGCGTTTCGCCTGCAGCCAGCCGGGGATCAGCGCCCAGAGCGCGCCAAAGACCGCACCCCCCAGCATCGCCCCGACCAGCGCCAGCGTCCAATGCGGCCAGGGGATATAGAGGCACACCAGCGCCACCCCCAGGCCGCCCACCAGCGCCTGCCCCTCGCCCCCGATATTGAACAGACGCGCCTGAAAGGCCACGGAAACGGCCAGCCCCGTGAACATGAAATTGGTGGCGTAATACAGCGTGTAGCCCCAGCCATAGCTGGACCCGAACGCCCCCTCGACCATCAGTTTCACAGCCTCCCACGGGCTTTCGCCGATGGCCCAGATCAGGATGGCAGAGATCATGAAGGCCAGCGCGACCGACACCAGCGGCACCAGCGTCACATCGGCCCAGTCGGGGATGCGTCCCTTCGCGCTCATGTCATGCCTGCCATCAACAGCCCCAGTTCCTGCGCATTCGTCTGATCGGACTGCCGTTCGCCCATGATCCGGCCATCAAACATGACCGCAATCCGGTCCGAGAGCGCCAGAATCTCATCCAGCTCTACCGACACCAGCAGAATGGCCGAGCCCTGATCCCGCAGCCGGATCAACTGCTGGTGGATGAATTCGATCGCGCCAATATCGACCCCGCGCGTGGGCTGGCCGACCAGCAGGATCTCGGGGTTGCGCTCCATCTCGCGGGCGAGGACCAGCTTCTGCTGATTACCGCCCGAAAACCCTTCGGCCTGCAGCAGCGGGTCGGGGGGGCGCACATCGAAATGCTGCATCTTGGCTTCGGTGTCGCGCATGATGGCGGCGTTGTTCATGCGCAGCGGCCCGGCGTTATAGGCCGCATCATGGTGATAGCCGAGCGCCATGTTCTCCCAGGCCATGAAGCGCAGCACCAGCCCGCGCCGATGTCGGTCCTCGGGCACATGAGCGACGCCCTGCCTGCGCCGCGAAATGGCGCCCGCGCCCGGACCGGCCAGCGGCAGATCCTCGCCCCTCAGTTGCGCCTGCCCTTCCGCGTCGCGCAGCCCGGCCAGCACCTCCAGCAGTTCCGACTGCCCGTTGCCCGCGACCCCGGCGATCCCCAGTATCTCGCCCGCGCGCACGTTCAGGGATATGCCGCGCAACCGCTCCACCCCCTGACTGTCCACAACGCGCAGATTATCGACCTGCAGCACGATCTTGCCGGGGCGCGCGGGTGGTTTTTCCACCCTGAGCAGCACCTTGCGGCCCACCATCAACTCGGCCAGTTCCGTGGGGCTGGTCTGGGCCGTGGGGCGGGTGGCCACCATCTCACCGCGCCGCATGACGCTGACATCATCGGTGACATCCATGATCTCGCGCAGCTTATGCGTGATCAGGATGATGGTCTTGCCCTGATCCTTCAGTCCGCGCAGGATGCGAAACAGATGATCGGCCTCGGACGGGGTCAGCACGCCGGTCGGTTCATCCAGGATCAGGATATCGGCCTCGCGATAGAGCGCCTTGAGGATCTCGACCCGCTGCTGATGGCCGACCGACAGATCCTCGACCTTCGCATCCGGGTCCACATTCAGTTCGAACTCGCGCGCCAGATCCTTCAAAAGCCCCCGCGCCCGCGACAGCGAGGGGCGCAGCATGCCCCCGGCCTCGGCGCCCAGGATGACATTCTCCAGCACGCTGAAATTCTCGACCAGCTTGAAATGCTGGAACACCATGCCGATGCCCGCCCGGATCGCGGATTGGCTGTCAGGGATCTCGGTTGCCTGCCCGTTGATCAGGATCTCGCCCGCATCGGCGCGGTAGAACCCATAAAGGATCGACATGAGCGTCGATTTGCCCGCGCCATTCTCGCCCACGATCCCGTGGATCGTGCCGCGCCGCACCTGGATCGAGATATCCTTGTTGGCCTGCACCGGCCCGAACGCCTTGGAGATGCCACGCAATTCGATCGCGTAATCAGTGGTCTGTGCCCGGGGCGATATGTCAGTGGCCGTCATGTTCCCTCAGAATTCCGGGCAGGTGCTGTCGCTGCGATAATCATGCACACTGATCTCGCCCGCGATGATGGCGGCCTTTGCCGTCTCGACCGCTTCGACCATGTCATCCGAGATCAGGTGTTCGTTATGCTCATCCACGGCATAGCCGACACCGCCTGCGGCCAGATCCATCTGCGCGATCCCGGTTTCCAGCCCCGGGCCTTCGGCAAAGGCGTCATAGACGGCCTGATCGACCAGTTTGAGCATCGAGGTCAGGACAGAGCCGGGATGCAGGTGGTTCTGGTTCGAATCCACCCCGATGGAAAATACCCCTTCATCCGCGGCGGCCTGCATCACGCCAAGGCCCGTGCTGCCTGCGGCGGCGAAGATCACGTCCGAGCCCTGGCTGATCTGACCAAGCGCGATCTCGCTGCCGCGAACAGGATCGCTCCAGGCGGCAGGGGTATCGCCGGTGTAGTTCACGATCACCTCGATATCCGGGTTCACGGCGCGCGCGCCCTGCGCATAGCCGCAGGCCGTGGCGGTGATCAGCGGGATCTGCATGCCGCCCACAATGCTGATCGTATCGCTTTGGGTCGTCATGGCAGCGATCATGCCGACCAGATAGGCGCCCTCATGCTCGGCGAAGATGACCGAGCGGACATTGGGCTGCTCCACCACCGCGTCGATCAGCACAAAGGCCGTATCGGGGTATTCGGGCGCGACCTCTTCCAGCGTGGGGGCATTCTCGAAGCCCAGAACGACAATGGGGTTGGCGCCGGATTCAGCCAGACGACGGGCGAATTGCACGCGCTGCGCGGCCGATTGCATCTGGATCTCGCGGTAACTGCCGCCTGTTTCCTCGCGCCAGCGTTCCGCCCCGTTAAAGGCCGATTCGTTGAAGGATCCGTCGAATTTCTCACCCAGATCGAACATCAGCGCGGGGCTCGTGTCGGCCTGCGCGCCCAGTGCTGCGACAAAGGTAGCACACAGGCTGACAGGCAGCGACTTGCGGATTGCCATGGGTCATGCTCCGGTTGCACCAAAGGTAAGGTGGGTTTCACCCACCCTACGCGGCGGACAAGGTAAGGTGGGTAGAACCCACCCTGCACTGCGCAGCAGGGGCGCGCAGTGCAGGGTGCGCCATGCTCAGCATTGCTCAGAATGCCGGGCAGGTGCTGTCTGTGCGGTAGTCATGCACCGTCATCTCGCCCGAGATGATCGCGGCGCGTGCTTCCTCGACTGCTTCCGACATCTCGGCGCTGATCAGATGCTCGTTATGCTCATCCACCGCATAGCCCACGCCCTCGGCGGCCAGATCCATCAACACCACCCCGGTTTCCAGCCCCGGGCCTTCGGTAAAGGCATCATAGACGGCCTGATCGACCAGTTTCAGCATCGAGGTCAGCACCGATCCGGGATGCAGGTGGTTCTGGTTCGAATCGACCCCGATGGAAAACACGCCTTCATCCTCGGCGGTCTGCAACACACCCAGCCCGGTGCCGCCCGCCGCCGCGAAGACGACGTCAGAGCCCTGGCTGATCTGGCCCGATGCAATCTCGCTGCCGCGCACGGGATCGTTCCACGCCTCGGGCGTGGAGCCGGTGTAGTTCACGATGATCTCGATATCGGGGTTCACGGCGCGCGC
>PWWF01000244.1 GCA_003561595.1 Paracoccaceae bacterium
ATGACGGCACGACCGGCTGTCGCAACAGGGCGTTGCGGGGCAAGGGCTGGCAGATCGCGCGATCAGGCGAACTGCGCAACCACGCCCAAATGCGGCTAGACCCGGATTCCGTGATATCCGATCGCTTCCTCCAGTTCGGTTTCCTCATAGCCGAAATGAGAACGGACAGTCGCGGCAAGCTGTCGGAAGGTTTCACTGAGCGCGGTGAAGTTGTCCTGTTCCGGCGATTGCAGCAAGGCGACCGCGCGTGTTTCCAGTTCCTCCAGAAGGGCATGGATAATCGTATGTTCGTACATCAGACGCTCCACAACCCGCCGCAGCCCTTCGCTGCCCTGCATCAGAGCCGGAAAGATCTGCCGATCCTCGGCAGTGTGATGGAAGGTCAGAAGCTGACATTCCTGACCGCAGAGATTGCCGAACAGCCGATAGTTGCGGATCATTTCCAGGCCGGCAACTGCCTCGGCGACCTGATGAGCCTTTGTGTTCCCGGCTTCGATCTGCGCCATGATCGCTTCGACTTGCTCTATCTGCTGTAGATGCATCCGATGGATCATCGCAAGCTGTTGTCCCTGACGACGTTGGGCATCTGTGATGCCGTCGATTTTCGGGGCCTTGGGACGGGTTGTTTCGTCCAGAACCGGAGTGGACATGAATTTATTGCCTCTGACTGATATTTCCGGCGATTTGATCGCCTTGCTGCTTGTTCGGGCCATTCCATGTTGAACGGCCGGGCTTGCCTGCGCAAGACGGTGTTGGATGAAGATGAATCTCTATTGCAGTGAAGTCCAGGTCATTCCTGAAATTCGCTAGGGCCTATCGTGACTTCGGCTGTAATTCGGTCGTGACGGGGGCCTTTCCGAACGCTTGCTTGCGTCGAAGGCGGGGAAGCTCAACGGCTGTGCTGCCATGAACATCAAGGCCGGGTTGCGCTCGATGTGTTTCGCGCTTTGAGCACTTGTCTGGTTGGCCGGAGCGTTGGTCTTGCGGGTCGGCATCGGGGGTGCCGCATGGTGGGCCGGGGCCGTGAATTCTTGCCTGACCGATGAGAGGTCACCATCGGCAAGGACAGTGACACGGGCCGTTCGATCAAGCAGCGGGCGCGCGCGGGTTGGCTGCTTGGCGGCGCGCAGACAGGCCCGCCAGTCTGGCTGCGGTTTGCGTACCTGAGTGCTTGAGGCGGATGTCAGTCCGGCAAGCGTTCAAACGCGCCCCGAAGCATTGCGTCCGGATTGCTTGGGCCGGTCCCATGCGTGATGCCGAGAAGATAGGACGCCCCGACTGACATTGCCCCCAAGGTTATGCCCCGGCTGATTGCCGTGTGACCGATCCGGCGCGCCTGCTGCTGCCCGGCTTACAGCATGTCGCGCACTGCTTTTTGCTGCTGTGCAAGATCGATAGCGGTCTCGCTCAGGGTTTCCAGCGCGCGGTCGGCAAAGGGGTCGCTCTCGGGTGCGGTTGCGCGATGTTGCGCCAGAACCGTGTCGCGCGCGCAGATCAAGGCCTTGATCTGCGGCCGGAACAGCCGCAACAGCGCGGTCAGCCAGCGATTGGTCGGCCAGCTTGGATGCGCGTGATCGATGGCGAAACGCGGCAGCATGCGGATGACATCCGCGCCGGGATACCATGTCTCGCCCGTGACCCATTGATTGGTGGTGAACAGCCGGATCGGGGCGCCATAGCGATCCATGGACACGGCCACCAGATGCGCCAGTGCCTTGTCGCCCGAGGGCCAGTCACGCGTCGCGGCCTCGGGCACCGGGGCCACGCCATCCGGCATGCCGGGCGCGCGCAGGAAGCAATGGAAATGCCCGTGTTCGCCACCGCGATGAGCGTGGTAATAATACTGGCTCTCGGTCTCGCGGTCGAACACATCGCCCTTGGGGTAGTGGGTCATCTTGACGAACTGGCCCTGGGCCTTCAGCACCTCGCCCACCGGGTTCAGACCCGCCTTTTTCAGAACGCGGCTGCATTCGTCGATCTCATTTGCCGCCGCTGCCATCATCTCGAGCGTTGCGCGGTCGAGGTGCGCAAGATCCGGGGCTACGATTTCCGTCGGTGACATGCTCATGCCGGCACCCCCGGCCAGCGCAGCACGGCCCGCCCGCAGAGCGCCGCAATTGCGGCGATCAGCGCCACCGCGCCCACCTGCCAGACCAGCACCATCAGCGCCGCGTCCTGCATGTGAAACAGGCGCAAGGCGAAATTGCCGATGGCCGCCGCCGCCAGCGCGGCCAGCGCGAGGGTCCAGGACGGGCGCAGCGGCGCACCTCTGCGCAGCATCAGCACCAGCGCCAGCAGCGGCAACGATCCGATCAGCGCGATATAGACAAGGCATTCCGGGTCAGGTGTCAGGCGCAGCCCTTCCGGGCCCATCTGCGCCCAGTCGCGCAGGCAGCCCAGACCCAGCGTCCCCAGCCATGCCACTGCCGGCACCACTGGCAGCCAGCGCCAGATCCGGGCGGCATCGGGCATGGTCAGCGCCAGCGCAGCCATGGCTGCGGTGATCGCCGTGGCAAGTGCCGCGCCCTGTTCCAGCAGAAACCGCGCCTCCAACATGCGCTCAGTCAGATCCGGGCGTGGACCGATGGCCCAGACCATCGCACCGGCAAACCCCAGCGCAATCGCCAGCCATCCCCAGATACGACGCAATGGCGATCGCAAGGGCCGCACCGGGCCTGCATCGCGCGCCAGACTGTCTATCAGCGCATCGGTCTTCATTTTCTCTCCTCGCCACCGGTGTTGATGGCCCGTTTCAGTTTACGCGACGCGCGATGCACGGCAACCTTGATCGCGCCCACTGTGGTTTCCGACTGTTGCGCCGCCTCGGCCAGTGACAGCTCGCGCAGGCGCACCAACTCGAAGGCACGGCGCTCTCCTGGGCTCAGATCGGCCATGGCGCTGCGCACAGACATCAGGTTGACCACCCCTTCGGCGTGGCTTTGGCCGGGCGTGGTCGAGAACACCTCGGCCAGATCGCTGGCCGCCTGATCGAAGGCCTGTCGGCGCTTGTAGCGCCGCGCATGGTCCGTCAGGCGGTTGCGGGCAATGGCCGCGATCCAGGGCATGAAGGGGCGCGCGGGGTCCCATGTCGCGCGCGCCATATGCAGCGACAGTAGCACATCCTGCACGATATCCTCGATATCGGCCTGCCCCAGCCACGGGGCGCGGGCCGCGATCAGCCGCCGCATGCGCTGCGCCACCTCTTGCAACAGCAGATGATAGGCGTGGCGGTCGCCTTGCTGCGCGGCGCGCATCAACCCATCGAGCGCGGCATGGCGGCGCTCGGAACTGCCGCTGTCCGGGGCATCCTCGCTTGCGGGGGACATCATATCTCCATTCCATTCTGCGCCCGCGCGGGGCCGACCGTCCCTCTCACATACGACCCGGCAGGGCCAAGGTTACATCGCGCCAGCCGTGCTGCGGGAGTTTTCTGCAACAGGCCTGTAACTTTCCTGGCCGGTTGGGCGCAGTTGAATGGGCACGCCATGCAAGAACAGAACACCGGACCCACCGGGCGTGCGCCTCAATCCGGACAATAGGGAGATACCGTGATGCCACCGAACCCAGACGCCGCCCCCTGCCAGTGCCGCTGTCGTTGCAAACCCCAGTTCAGGCCACATTACAGGTCGAGCACCGCGCTGGCGCTGGCGCTTGGCATGGGGGCGATGACCCTCGGCGGCGCGGCCATGGTCGCGGGGATCGCGACCCCGACTGTCGCGAATGCTTGCGCGGCCAATCCCTGTGCCGTCTGTGACCCCTGCGCACCCTGTGCGGCGATGGATTGCGCGGCCTGCGCGCCCTGCGCGGCCATGGACTGTGCGGCTTGCGACCCGTGTGCGCCATGCGGTCCCTGTGGTGCCTGCGACCCCTGTGCTGCGGGCGAGGGTGATGCGACCGGCTGTTTCGTGCCGCGCCTGCAAGAAGCGGCGGCCAATCCCTGCGCCGCCGATGCCTGCGCCCCCTGTGCCCCGGCGGCCTGCGATCCCTGCGCGGCGATGGACTGCGCCGCCGACCCCTGCGCTGCAAACCCCTGCGCGGCCGAGCCGTGTGCCGCCGATGCCTGTGCGGCCAATCCCTGTGCGGTTTGCGATCCCTGCGCACCCTGTGCCGCGATGGACTGCGCGGCCTGTGGTCCGTGCGGGGCCTGCGGCCCATGCGCAGCCGGTGCCCCGCCGCCCGAGGTCAGCGATGAGGAGTTGCAGGCGCTCTATGACTGCATGATCGAGATGACCGAGGCGATGGAGGCCGGTGGTGCCTCGCAACCCATCCTTGCGTCCTGGTCCGAATCCGACCGCGACGAGGGCAGCGATTTTGCCGCCTGGACGAATTTCGCCGCCACGCCTTATATCTCCTTCACTCATGGCGAGCGCTTTGCCACCAATCATGCCAATGCAATCGCGGCCGAGGTCTATGGGCTGTATGAGGATATCGGGGAAATGCCCGTAGGCGGTATTGTCGCCAAGCCAACCTTCAGCATCGGCGACGACGGGCAGGCCTATTGGGAAACGCTGTTTCTGATGGAAAAGGCCGAGGCCGGGGCCTCGCCCGATACCAATGACTGGATCTATACCGCCATCATGCCCGATGGCAGCCTGATGGGCCGGACATTGGGCGAGAATTCGGACGGGATGTATTTCTGCGCGGCTTGTCACATGGGGTCGAGCGACGGCACCGATGATCTGTTGTTCATGGAAGAACAATTTCGCGTGCAGAACTGATATAGTGGCATCGGGGCCGCATGGCCCCGATGCGCACCATGGATGGGAAAGCGAATGAAAGCCTGTGTTGCGGCCCTGATATGTTCCTGTCTGGCTCTGCCGGTGCTGGCGCAGGATCAGGGGGACCGCGCCGTTCTGCACCTTGCCTTTCCCGATGCGCCTGCGGAGTTCGATGCTGTGCCCGGTCGCGCGGGTCTGACCCGCTTTTCCGCGCTGGATGCGATCAGCTTCGAGGGGCAGGCCGGGCGGGCGCGGCTGGTCATCA
>PWWF01000405.1 GCA_003561595.1 Paracoccaceae bacterium
CGGCATCGGCCAGCGCGCGGTGTTCAGCCGGGTCAACACTGCGGATGCCGAACAGGCAGATACGGTCCGCCGGAACAGGCGCGGGAAAGGGCGGGAAGGGCGCGAACCCGTCCAGCCCGGCAGCATAGGCGACAGGCGTGCCGTGCAGATTGCCGGACACAGTGCTGCGCGGGGGGTGAAAATCGCTATGCGCATCCAGCCATAGCAGAAACAGCGGGCGGCCCGCCTGCGCCGCGTGTTCGGCAGCCGCAGCGACCGATCCCAGCGCCACCGAATGATCGCCACCCAGCAGGATCGGCAGGCGCCCGGCGCCCAGAACATCCCCGACCGTGCGGCGGATCAGGTCGGTCCAGGCCAGCGTTTCGGGCAGTTGGTCCAGCGCCGGGTTGGGGCTGTCGGGCTGCGGCAGCTCATCCGGCAGCACCAGATCGCCCAGATCCTGCGCCGGGTGGCCGAGGGCGTCGAGCGTCTGGCCTATCCCGGCCACGCGCAGCGCGGCGGGGCCCATCAGGCAGCCGGGTTGGCGCTGACCGGAATCGACCGGGGCACCGATCAGGGTTGGGGGGATCATCGTCATCTCCGATATTTTTCGGCACATTGGCGCGCGAAACGGGCAGGTTTCAACTGGATATTCTGATAAAATGGCAGCATTACTGCACATAATGACAAGAAAAGGTGCCGTTATGGACATGACAGACCAAAGCCTGATCGCGGAGTTGCGGCGAGACGGGCGCGCCTCGGTCATGACGCTGGCGGAACGGCTGGGGGTCAGCCGTGCGACGATCCGGGCGCGGATGGCGCGGCTGCAAAGCGCGGGCGAGATTCTGGGATTCACTGTCATCACGCGCGGCGATCTGGCCGATGCGCCTGTGCGCGGGTTGATGATGATCGGGATCGAGGGGCGCGGGGCCGAGCGGATCACCACGCGGCTGTCCGGCCTGCCGCAGGTGACAGCCGTGCATTCGACGAATGGCCGCTGGGATCTGATCGTCGAGCTTGCCGCCCGGTCGCTGGTGGAACTGGATCAGGTGCTTAACCAGATCCGGGGGATGGAGGGTGTGACATCCTCGGAAACCAGCCTGCTTCTGTCCACACGCCGGGCGCGGTCGCGCTGACACAGGCGCGCAGGACCATGTCACGTCATAATGAATATGAGAAGTTTTCGGTTTCTACGCGCGTCATGCCCCCTCACTTGTGCTGCGTCATCTGCTAGATATGCAAAATCGCCAAAGTTCAGGAGAGCCAGGTTTGACCCGCGACATCACCGACCACGCCGCCCGCCGCATTCTTGTTCTGGATGGGGCAATGGGCACGATGATCCAGCAATCGAAACCGGATGAGGCCACCTATCGCGGCACCCGTTTTGCCGATCATCCGCAGGATGTGGGCGGCAATAATGAATTGCTGAGCCTGACACAGCCACAGTTGATCCGCCAGATCCATGATGATTTCGTCGCTGCCGGGGCCGACATCCTGTGCACCAACACCTTCGGCGCGAATGCCATTTCGCAGGCCGATTACGGCATGGAACACCTGGTGGCCGAGATGAATGCCGAAAGCGTGCGCATCGCCCGCGAAGCGGCCGATGCGGGCGCGACCCCGGACCGCCCGCGCTGGGTGGCGGGCGCTATCGGCCCCACCAACCAGACCGCCAGCATCAGCCCGGATGTGAACAATCCCGGCTATCGCTCTGTCAACTTTGACGATCTGGCCCGGTCCTATGGCGCGGCAGCGCGCGCCCTGATCGAGGCCGGGGCCGATCTGCTGCTGGTCGAGACGATTTTCGACACGCTCAACGCCAAGGCCGCGCTTTTCGCCATCGACAGCCTGCGCGATGAGGGGCTGGAGGTGCCGCCGCTGATGGTGTCGGGCACCATTACCGACCGGTCGGGCCGCACCCTGACCGGACAGACGCCCGAGGCGTTCTATGTCTCGCTCATGCATGCGAACCCGTTTTCCATCGGTCTGAACTGCGCGCTTGGCGCGGAAGAGATGCGCGCGCATATCCGCGCCATTTCCGGGCTGGCTGAAACCCGTGTCAGCGCCTATCCCAATGCGGGCCTGCCCAATGAGATGGGGGGCTATGACGAACAACCCGAGGAAACCGCCGGTCACCTGGGTGAATGGGCCGAAAGCGGGCTGGTCAATATCGTGGGCGGCTGCTGCGGCACCACGCCTGACCATATCGCCGCGATTGCCCGCGCAGTGGACGGCAAATCCCCCCGCCGCGTGCCTCCGCGCGCAGAGCGCCTGCGCCTGTCGGGGCTGGAGATGTTTGAGGCGACAGGCATCACGGCACCGGAGGATGCGGCATGAACGCAGTCAGCAATTTCATCAATATCGGTGAGCGCACCAATGTCACCGGGTCCGCGCGGTTCAAGAAGCTGATCCTGAATGGCGATTATGACGCCGCGCTGGATGTCGCGCGCCAGCAGGTCGAAAACGGCGCGCAGATCATCGATGTGAACATGGATGAGGGGTTGCTGGACGGCAAAGAGGCGATGGTCACCTTTCTGAACCTGATCGCCGCCGAACCCGATATCAGCCGCGTGCCCATCATGATCGATTCCTCGCGCTTCGAGATTATCGAGGCCGGGCTGAAATGCGTGCAGGGCCGCGCGATCGTCAATTCCATCTCGCTCAAGGAGGGCGAGGCCGATTTCCTGAAACAGGCCCGCATCTGCCGCCGTTTCGGCGCGGCTGTGGTCGTCATGGCCTTTGACGAATCCGGGCAGGCCGAGACCGCGCAGCACAAGTTCGAGATCTGCAAACGCTCGCATGATCTGCTGACGCAAAAGGCAGGCTTCGCGCCCTGGGATATCATCTTTGATCCCAACATTTTTGCTGTCGCCACCGGCATCGAGGATCACAACGACTACGCCAATGCGTTTTTCGAGGCCACGCGCCTGATCAAGGCCGAGATGCCGCATGCCCATGTGTCGGGCGGTCTGTCGAACCTGTCCTTCAGCTTTCGCGGCAATGACCCGGTGCGCGAGGCGATGCATTCCTGCTTTCTCTATCACGCGATCCCGCTGGGCATGAACATGGCCATCGTCAATGCGGGCCAGATCACGGTCTATGACGATATCCCGGATGAGTTGCGCGACCATGTCGAGGATGTGCTGTTCAACCGCCGCGCGGACGCGACCGACCGCCTGCTGGCCATTGCCGACAAATATCGCGGGTCTGGCGCGGCAACGCAGGTCTCCGACCCCGCCTGGCGTGAACAGCCGGTCGAAAAGCGGCTGGAACATGCGCTGGTCCATGGCATTGTGGATTATGTCGTTGATGACACGGAGGAATGCCGCCAGCGCGCCGACAAACCCCTTGATGTGATCGAGGGGCCGCTGATGGACGGCATGAATGTCGTTGGTGATCTGTTCGGCGCGGGCAAGATGTTCCTGCCGCAGGTCGTCAAATCCGCCCGCGTGATGAAAGCCGCTGTGGCCCATCTGCTGCCGTACATGGAGGAAGAAAAGCGCCGCTCGGGCGATACTTCGGCCAAGGGCAAGGTGCTGATGGCCACGGTGAAGGGCGATGTGCATGATATCGGCAAGAATATCGTGGGCGTCGTGCTGCAATGCAACAATTACGATGTCGTCGATCTGGGCGTAATGGTGCCGACCGAGGATATCTTGCGTCGCGCGCGCGAGGAAAAGGTCGATATCATCGGGCTGTCAGGGCTGATCACGCCTTCGCTGGACCGGATGGTGGATGTCGCGGCGGAAATGACGCGGCAGGGCTTCGATATCCCGTTGCTGATCGGGGGGGCCACGACCTCGAAAAAGCACACGGCGCTGAAAATCATGCCCGAATACGCCCATGGCACGATCCATGTGGATGATGCGTCCAAGGCCGTGGGCGTGGTGTCCAAGCTGTTGTCGCGCAAGGCGCGGGGCGATTATCTGGCGGATATCGCGTCCGAATATGACCGGCTGCGCCATGCCAGCGCGCAAAGCGCCGAGCGTCCGACCACCCCGCTGGCGCAGGCCCGCGCCAATGCCTTTGACG
The DNA here is from genome assembly GCA_003561595.1 of Paracoccaceae bacterium. Classification (GTDB taxonomy): domain Bacteria; phylum Pseudomonadota; class Alphaproteobacteria; order Rhodobacterales; family Rhodobacteraceae; genus Roseinatronobacter. The sequence continues at coordinate 4,012 of PWWF01000405.1, forward strand.
GCGGCTGGGACAGCTACACCCCGCCCGCGCCCCAGACGCCGGGGCTGAGCGTGATTGATGACATGGGCCCCGCCCAATTGCGCGATTACATCGACTGGACGCCGTTCTTCAACACATGGGAGATGAAGGGCCGCTACCCCCAGATCCTGGATGACCCGGCCAAGGGCGAGACTGCGCGCGAATTGTTCGATGCCGCGCAGGCCATGCTCGACCGGATCGAGGCGGAGAACTGGTTCACCTGTCGCGGTGTGGTGGGGCTGTGGCCCGCCAACAGGTCCGGCGATGATATTCTGGTCTGGACGGATGAGGACCGTCGCCAGATCTGGAAACGCCTGCCCATGCTGCGCCAGCAGGGCACGAAATCGGGTGACCGGGCGGCGATGTGTCTGGCCGATTTCATCGCGCCCAAGGGCACGCCCGACTGGATCGGCGGCTTTGCCGTCACCGCAGGCCCCGAGGTGCATACCATCGCCGACCGGATGAAGGCTGAGGGCAATGATTACGACTCGATCCTTGTGCAGGCCCTGGGCGACCGGCTGGCCGAAGCCTTTGCCGAGGCGCTGCACGAACGCGTGCGCCGCTCGCTTTGGGGCTTCGCGCCCGAGGAACGGCTGTCAAATGAGGACCTGATCGCCGAGGCCTATCGCGGCATCCGCCCGGCGGCGGGCTATCCGGCCAGCCCCGATCACACCGAAAAGGGGACGCTGTTCGACATGCTCGACGCGCCCCGCCATACCGGGCTGCGGCTGACCGAATCCTATGCGATGTGGCCTGCGGCGGCGGTGTCGGGGCTGTATTTCGCGCACCCGAAGGCCAGCTATTTCGGCGTGGGCCGCATTGGGCGCGATCAGGTGGCGGATTACGCCGAGCGCAAGGGGATGTCTGTCGCAGAGGTCGAGACCTGGCTGCAGCCCAGCCTGAGCTATACGCCCGCGCGCGGGGTGCCGGTGAAGAAATCGGC
>PWWF01000284.1 GCA_003561595.1 Paracoccaceae bacterium
AGCGAGCTGGGCCATAACGAGGCCACCCAATTCCTGGCCCGGCAGGGGGTTGCGCGGGCCTTGCGCGGCGGCGTCACGCATCTGCCGGGCAACCTGATGCTGGATGCCGTGCGCGCAGGCCACGGGCTTGCGGTGGTGACCGAGGCGCTGGCGGCCTCTGACATTGCCTCGGGGCGGCTGCGGATCATGCTGCGCGACGATTCGGTGCGCGGGTATTTTCTGGTCACGCGGCCGGGCATCCAGCGCCCGCCGCTGCGCGCTTTCGTGCGCTGGATCACGCGAGAAGCCGCGCGGGAGTCGGATATGAGCGTCGCGACCTTGCGGACGTAATGCGCGCTACGCGCGGTCCTTCTTGCGCGGCTTGTTCTTTTTCCAGCGCCGATGCGACCACATCCATTGGTCCATATGCGCGTCGATCACCTCTTCGAGCGAGGCATGAAGCGCGCGTGTCATGGTCACCGGGTCGCTATGCGGGATCGGCGCTTCGACCTGAATCCGAAAGGAATAGCCATCCGCGTCGCGGATGCCGTAAGCGGGCACCAGCAGGGCGCCGTATTTCAGCGCCATTTCGGCCGATGCGGTCGATGTGCGCGCAGGCTGACCCATGAAATCGATCAATTCCCCATGCGCCATGTAGTGATCGGCGATCAGCCCGATCATCCCGCCCCCGCGCAGATGCCGGACAAGCCCCGCCAGCCCGGCCCGGTCGCGCGGAAAGACCGGGGCCGCGATCTGTTCGATCGCCGCGACGTAGCGCTGGTTGAAGGCCGGGTTGCGCATGGGCATGTAGATGCTTGCAATGTTGCATCCACGCTGCTGCAGGGCGATATTGGCGGCAATGTAATTGCCCAGATGCGCCGTCACCAGAACGACCGGCTGGCCCGCATCGCGCGCCGCTTCCAGCGCTGGCAGGCCCTCGCCCGTGATCGGGCAGGTGCGGACATACGCGACAAAGCTGTCGCCCGAAAAGGTCTCGGCCATGGTGCGCGCCATGTTGCGCGGCACGACGCGGCACATGCGGCGCAGCTCGCGCTCCGGCATGTCGGGGCGGATCAGCGCGAGATTATCGCGGATGCGCTGCGGCATGTCCGCCAGTGGCCCGATGAGATACGCCCCCATCCAGCCGATCAGCCCGACCCGCCAACGATAGGGCAGGGGGCGCGTCAGCGTCAGCAGCGTGGCCGTCACGCGCATTTCCAGCCAGTGTTTCCAGCTCAGCGGAACTGTCGCGGGATCGTCCCGTGCCGTAGGGGTCGTCTGTGTCATGCGCGGTGATTGCAAGGCGGCGGCGAGACTGTCAAGCGCCGCGCATCAGTAGCTGTAATCGGCGTAGATGCGCGACAGATCGCCCTGCCAGTCACCGTTATATCGGTCCAGCAGTTCATCGGCCGGGGTCTGGCCGGTCTCGACACTCTCTTTCAGCGCGTTCAGGAAATGCGTTTCATCAGGCAGCAATCCGCCAGCGCCGGGGCGGGCGCGCGCCTTCAGCCCGGCTTCGGCGATTGCGACAACCTCGCGGGCCAGATCATGCAGGTGCAGCTTGCCGACCTGCCCCTGCAGCCCGCTGACCGATGCCGCGATGCGCAACGCCTCGCGCGTGTCATGGTCCCAGCCCTTCGCCAGATCCCAAGCGGCATCGAGCGCGGTCTGATCATAGGTCAGCCCGACCCAGAGCGCGGGCAATGCACATAGCCTGCGCCACGGCCCGCCATCGGCACCGCGCATCTCGATGAACTTCTTGACGCGGGCTTCGGGGAAGATGGTGGTCAGATGGTCGGCCCAGTCCGAGAGCGTCGGCACCTCGCCCGGCAGGGCGGGCAGGCGGCCTTGCAGGAAGTCGCGGAAGGATTGTCCGCGCGCGTCGAGATACGTGCCGTCGCGATAGACGAAATACATCGGCACATCGAGCGCGTAGTCCACCCAGGCCTCGAACCCGAACCCATCCTCGAACACGAAGGGCAGCATCCCGGTGCGCGCCGGGTCCAGATCGCGCCAGACGCGCGAGCGCCAGCTTTTATGGCCATTGGGCCGCCCCTCGAAAAACGGGGAATTGGCGAAAAGTGCGGTGGCCACAGGTTGCAGCGCCAGTGCGACGCGCATTTTCTGGACCATGTCCGCCTCGGACGCGAAATCCAGGTTCACCTGCACGGTGCAGGTGCGATACATCATGACCTTGCCCATGGTGCCCACGTGGTCCATGTAATCGGTCATCAGCCGGTAGCGGCCCTTGGGCATCATCGGCATCTGGTCATGCGTCCATTCCGGCGCCGCCCCCAGCCCGATAAAGCCTATGCCGATGGTATCCGCCACCTCTTGCACCTGCCGCAGATGTTCATTCACCTCATCGCAGGTCTGGTGGATCGTTTCCAGAGGCGCGCCTGAAAGCTCCAGCTGCCCGCCCGGTTCCAGAGAGATATTTGCGCCGTCCTTTTCCAGACCGATGAGATGGCCGCCTTCCAGCACGGGCGCCCAGCCAAAGCGGTCGCGCAGCCCCTCCAGCATGGCCCGGACAGAGCGCGGCCCGTCATATGGGATGGGCAGCATCGAGTCGCGGCAATAGCCGAATTTCTCGTGCTCGGTACCGATGCGCCATTGGTCCTTGGGCTTGCAGCCTGCGGCCAGCCAGGCGGCCAGCTGTGCCTTGTTCTCGATCGGCCCGCCGCCGGTCTGGGGGATGGACATGCGCTCTCCGATCCGAATGTTTCGCCACCTTGTGACGGGCAGACTTGGCGCTTGGCAGCGGCCAAGTCAAGCCGACGATCTGTGCATCCGCGCGCAGTCCTTGCTGCTACCACGCTCGGCGGCCGGTAATCTTCAGCTCGGTGGCGCGTGCCGGGTCGCGCCACAGGACGCGGCGCTGGTCGGTGGCATCCAGCGCGTCCAGCAGGGTCCGGGTGGACAGGCCCGGCAGCGTGGCAAAGGCATCAAACAGCGCATCCGCCCCGGCGGCGGACACCGGAATTTCCAGCGCGGTCCTCTCATCGCCCACCAATAGCCAGCACTTGCCTGACCGGATCAGATGCAACTCGATGATATCGCCGATACCGATAAAGCCGCCCGTATCCGGCCCGTAATAGGATATCTGCCCCTCGATGACCTGCACCACGCCCGGTGCGGCGCCTTCGCGGTGAAAGCGCAGCCGCCGCCAGCCGATCAGTGCCAGCCCCAGCCCGGCCAGAACCACCAGCACCGCCAGCCCCTGAAAGAACACGCCGCGCGCCTGCAGCGAAAACAGTCCAAAGGCTGCGATGCCAAGCCCGGTCAGCACCTCGGACCAGCGAGAGAGAAAGGCGCGCATTTCAGGGCGGATCATGCGCGCACCCCCGCCTGCAATGTTGCGGGCGCGCGCAGCATCGCAATACGGTAGCTGCCGATCACCGCGAAGCCCAGCCGCAGATAGGCCCCGGTCGCCGCATCCGAGGCCGCGAACAGGATCGCGCGGTTTGTGCTTGTGGCGCGCAGTTCCGCCAGATGGGCCGCGATCATGCGCCCGGCATGGCCCTGCCCGCGAAAGCGCGGCGCCACATAGACACCGCCAAGCTGGACGACATCCGTCGCGCGGGCATTCACGGCGCTCATCCCGATGGCCGCGCCATCCGGCCCCACCAGCAGGCGAACACCCCCCGATGCCACGGCAGATTGCGCGCGTGTGCTTGCATGGTCGGGGGCGGTGGTTCTGTCAAGGATGCCGGTTTCGACCAGATAGCCGGTGAACCAGTCCGTCAGCATGGCGCGATCCGACGGAACAGGCGCGCGCAGCCGGGCATCCGCCACAGGTAAATCCGCAAGATCGCGTGACAGAAGCGGCTCGACCCGGTTCACCTGCCAGGCATCCGCCGCGATGGGCAGCGCATCCAGAAACATGGCGACCTGATCTGCCGCGCCGGTCATCCCCAGGATGCGCCAATTGCCCAGCCGGTCGATGTAGTCGCGGGCAATTGCGGCGGTTACCCCCGGATGCTGGCACATCAGGTAGCCGCTATTGGTCGCCCCGAATGCGCCAGTGATCCCCCCGGCCTCTTCATGCACAAGGACATGGGTGCCGTGGGGATGTGTTTCATTGCCAAGGCCATGCGCCTCGATATTGCCCAGAAGGAACATCGAGCTGTCGACATGCTGGCGCAGAAACCCCAGCAGCGCGGTCAGATCCTCGGGGCGGGTCTGGCGGATCATTGCCAATCGCCTCTCACAGATTGCCACAGGGTCAGCGCCGCGACCGCCGCCGTATCCGCGCGTAGAACGCGCGGCCCCAGTGCGATGGGGTGGATCACGGGGAACGCGGCCAGCCGCGCGCGTTCAGCAGGCGAAAACCCGCCCTCGGGTCCGATCAGAATGGCGGCGGGGGCTGGCGGCAGGTCCGCGGGGCGCGCATCCTCTGCCAGCGCCTCATCCGCCCAGATCAGCGCGCGGCCCACGGGCCAGTCGGCCAGCCATTTTGCCAGCGGGGTCAGCGGGTCGACCTGGGGCACATAGGTGCCGCCGCATTGCTCGGCCGCCTCGACGGCATGGGCTTGCAGGCGGTCCAGCCGGATACGTTCGGAATTGGTGAACTCGGTCTGCACTGGCAGGATGCGCGCAACCCCAAGCTCGGCGGCCTTTTCGACAATGAAATCCGTGCGCGCTTTCTTTATCGGCGCGAAGAGAAGCCACAGATCCGGCGGCAGGCGCTGGGGGGCCGTCTGGGCCACACATTGCGCCTGTCCCGCGCGCCGCCCCAGTTCGGTCAGCCGTGCCAGCCATTCCCCGTCACGACTGTTGAACAGCGCGATTTCGGCCCCGTCGCGCTGGCGCATCACATTGGCCAGATAATGCGCCTGCGGCTGGGACAGGGCTATCCCTTGCCCCCGGCCCAAGGGCTGCTCTACAAAGAGCCGGATTTTCGCGCGCGCCGTGACCATGAGGACCACCATATGACCGACCCGGACCAAAGGCCAGAGGGGGGCAGCGCGCCCGAGCATGTGGCCGAT
>PWWF01000093.1 GCA_003561595.1 Paracoccaceae bacterium
GCCTGTCGCGCGCCTCTCTCGGGTCCTGACAGGCTTTCACGTCTGGTTGAATGCGAATGGCAGAAATTGCGTTCCTGCATTCACGGGTTAGATATGCCAATGTGCACTGATAGGCGCCACGCGCCCCGCGCAATACAGGCTTAATGACAGGAGATTTCCATGAAATCAGACACGATAACCCTGCCGCGCGCTGATCAGGCGCTCTGGCGGCTGATGTGGTCTGCCGCGCTGGTGCTGGCGCTGCTGATCGTTCAGGTCAGCGCGGTGCAGGCCCAGAGCGAGCGCCCTGAAAGCTTTGCTGATCTGGCCGAACGTGTCAGCCCCTCGGTCGTGAACATCACCACGACCACAACCGTATCCACGCGGCTGAACGGCGACCGGCCCCAACTGCCCGAAGGATCGCCTTTTGACGAATTCTTCCGCGATTTCTTTGGCGGCCCTGATGAGCAGCCCAACCAGCCCAATCGCCCCCGCCAGAATCAGGCGCTGGGATCGGGTTTCGTGATCTCGGAGGACGGCTATATCGTCACGAATAACCATGTGATCGACGGGGCCGATGAAATCCGGGTCGAGTTCTTTACCGGGCTGGAATTGCAGGCCGAACTGATCGGCACCGACCCCGCGACCGATATCGCGCTGTTGCGCGTCGAACATGACGAACCCCTGCCCCATGTGCCCTGGGGTGATTCCGAAACGGCGCGTGTGGGTGACTGGGTGATCGCCGTGGGCAACCCGCTGGGCCAGGGCTTTTCGGTCAGCGCGGGCATCATTTCGGCCCGCGGCCGTGCGCTGCAGGGCAATTTCGATGACTACATCCAGACCGATGCCGCCATCAACCGCGGCAATTCGGGTGGCCCGCTGTTCAACATGGAAGGCGAGGTGATCGGCGTGAACACGGCGATCCTGTCGCCCACCGGCGGGTCCATCGGAATCGGGTTCGCCATGTCGGCCAATGTGGCCACCAATGTTGTCGAACAATTGCAGGAATTCGGTTCCACCCGCCGTGGCTGGCTGGGCGTGCGCATTCAGGACATGACCGAGGAAATGGCCGAAGCCATCGGGCTTGATGTCGCCGAAGGCGCCATGGTCACGGATGTGATGGACGGCCCCTCGCTGGATGCGGGCATGCTGGCAGGCGATGTCATCATCCGCTTTGACGGCGGAGAGGTCGAGGATACGCGCCAGCTTGTGCGCCGCGTGGCTTCGACCGGTGTCGGCGAAGAGGTCGAGGTGATCGTGTTCCGCGATGGTGAGGAAGTGACGCTGGCCGTCACGCTGGGCCAGCGCGAACTGGCCGAAGGGGTGGGCCCCTCGGACGTTCCGGGCACTCCCGAAGAGGCAGAGCCTGACACTGGCAGCTTCATGGGGATGGAATTGCAGCCCCTGACCGACGCGCTGCGCGAAGAGCTTGATCTGCCGTCCAATGCAGGCGGGCTGGTCGTGATGAGTGTCGAGGAAGGCAGCGATGCCGAACAGAAAGGCGTGCGCGTCAATGACCTGATCACAGAGGCCAATCAGCAGCCCGTGACCAGCGTTGCAGACCTGCAGGAACGTGCAGAGGCCGCGCGCGAGGCCGGTCGCCGGTCGATGCTGGTGCTGGTGCGCCGTGGCGGTGACCCGCGTTTCGTGGCGCTGTCGCTGGAAGAAGACGAATAAGCGACCGGACAGTGTCAGGATGGCGCGCGCGGGGTTCCGCGAGCGCCTTTTTCATGCGCGGCTCAGTTCTGCGACAGCCTCATCGGCACCAGCCCCAGCCGCTCTGCAGTCTGTAGCGTCAGCACGGGGCTGTCAAAACCGTCGGCCCGCTGAAACGCCCGGATCGCCGCACGCGTGGCGGCATCGGGCTGGCCCGTGACATCGCCCGCGTCGTAGCCGCGCGCGCCAAGCGCGCCTTGCAGGTTGCGGATGAATCCACTGGTCAGCGTTTCGGGGCAAGGCACGCGAAAGGCGACCTCTTCCAGCGTGCCACCCTGCGGCTGGCCGCCAGCCACCGCATAGCGCGCCCAGCAGTCGCGCGCGCCCTGCGCGGTGGGTTCCGGATGCGCCTGCTGCATGACCGCGCGGTGGGTCTGGGGCATGTCGGTCCCGGCGGGCTGCGGAACCCCGACACTCAGCATGGCGATCAGTAACAGGGGGGTGATGCGCATGGCAGCGGACCTCTGGCAGCGTATGGCGGGCGGGGCGGGCGAAATGGTGCCTCAGCTGCAGGTATGCCGGACGAATCGGGCAGAATATGGCCGCAGGCGTGACAACAGGCGGACCCGGCCGCGCGAGGCCGGGGGCGCGCCAAGAATGGGCTGGCCAATCGGCGTCCCCTGTCCTATCTGAGCCGGGACACACAAGGGCAAAGAGGAACCGCATGGCCAAGATCACCTATGTCGAATTCAACGGAACGGAACATGTCGTCGATGTGCCCGACGGGCTGACCGTCATGGAAGGCGCGCGCGACAACGGTATTCCGGGGATCGAGGCCGATTGCGGCGGGGCCTGCGCCTGTTCGACCTGCCATGTCTATGTCGCGCCCGAATGGGTCGAGAAATTGCCCGCCATCGACCCGATGGAACAGGACATGCTGGATTTCGCCTATCAGCCGGATGAGGTGCGCTCGCGCCTGACCTGCCAGCTCAAGGTGTCGGACGCGCTGGACGGGCTGAAGGTCTTTATGCCCGAAAAGCAGATCTGACCCGCCAGCGGCGCGGTTTTCGCGCTTGCGCGTCCCCTGCGGGCAATGCAGTCTCGCGCCATGGGGTTTCGCTTTCTGCATACGGCCGATCTGCATCTGGACAGCCCGCTGCGCAGCCTTGCGCTGCGCGACCCCGATCTGGCCGCGCTGATTTCTGACGCCACCCGCGCCTGCCTGCGCCGGATCATCGATCTGGCGCTGGCCGAGCAGGTCGATGCCGTGCTGATCTCGGGGGATCTGTATGATGGCGGGCAGACCAGCATGAAGACCGCGCGCCATCTGGCGGCTGAGCTGGGGCGGCTGGATGCTGCCGGGATCCCCTGTTTCATCATTCGCGGCAATCATGACGCGGAAAGCACGATCACCCGCGAACTGACCCTGCCGCCCTCCACCCATGTCTTTACCGGCCATGCCGGGGTCGAGATGCTGGACCTGCACCCCCGCCGCGTGGCGATCCATGGCCTCAGCTTTCGCGACCGCCATGCGCCCGACAGCCTGCTGCCCAGATACCGCGCCCCGGTGGCCGATGCGATCAATATCGGGCTGATGCATACCTCGCTCGGCGGGGCGGAGGGGCATGACAATTACGCCCCCTGCGCGCTATCCGATCTGCAGGCCAGCGGGTTCGATTACTGGGCGCTGGGGCATATCCACAAACGCGCCGAATATCCGGGGCGCACGCATGTCGTGATGCCCGGCATCCCGCAGGGCCGCGCGATTGACGAACCCGGCGCGGGCACGGTCACGCTGGGCCATGTCGATGAGGCTGGCACGCTGCACACCGAAACCCGCGTCGTGGCGCTGGCCGAATTTGCCCGCGTAAGCCTCGCCATCGACGGGTTGGAGGATTGGGGCGCGCTGCTGGATGCCATGCAACAGGCACTCGACGGCGCGCGCGGTGCTGCGCCGCATCTGGTCGCGCGGCTGGTGCTGACCGGGGATGGCCCGCTGGCCGCGCGGCTGGCGCGCGACGCCGATCTGGCGCTGGCCGAGGCGCAGGAACAGGCGCGCGCCCTCGGCCATGTCTGGGTCGAAAAGCTGGAGCTGCGCCTGCACACCCGCGCCCCGCGCGCCGGTGCGCTGGGGGAACTGGCCGCGATCATCGCGCGCGATGTCCTGCCCTCGCATGACTATGAACAGGCGCTGGACGAGATGGAGCAGACCCTCGCCCGCGCGCTGCCGCCCGAGTTGCGCCGCGATTTCGCGCCACTCTCCGGCGCGGAACGCGATCGCGCGCTGGCCGAAGTGCTGGCCCGGCTGGAACAGGGCTGAGGGCATGCGGATCGACCAACTGGGCCTGATCCGGTATGGCCATTTCACCGATGCGACACTGGACCTGCCCCCGCCCGAGGGCGGCCAGCCCGATCTGCATGTGATCTTCGGCCCCAATGAGGCGGGCAAATCCACCCTGTTTTCCGCCTGGCTGGACCTGCTGTTCGGCATGCCCCTGCAAACGCCCTACAACTTTCTGCACGAGAACCGCACCCTGCGGATCGAAGCGCAGATCAGCGCAGGTGACACGCGCCACAACCTCGCCCGGCTGAAGGGCCGCACCAACACGCTGCGCGATGCCGCCACCGATGACACCCTGCCGGAAAGCACGATTTCCGCACTGCTGGGCGGGCTGGACCGGGCGGCGTATTCGACGATGTTCTCGCTCGATGATGAAACGCTGGAAGAAGGGGGCGAGAGCATCCTCGCCAGCAAGGGCGATCTGGGGCAGCTTCTGTTCTCGGCCAGCGCGGGGCTTGCGGAGCTCAGCGACACCTTGCGCGGGCTGTCAGAGGAAAATGCCGCATGGTTCCGCCCCAATGCGCGCAAGTTCCAACTGGCCGAGCAAAAGGCGCGGCTGGCGGAACTGACCGAGGCCCGCAAGGCCGCCGATCTGCCGGTCAGCGACTGGCGGCGCCTGCGCGAAGCATTGGCGCAGGCCGAGGCTGCGTATCATGACGCCAGCAAACGGCGGGCCGAGACACAGGCCCGCCTCGATGCCCTGCGCCGTGATCTGGACGCCCTGCCCCGGCTGGCCCACCTGACCCGCGCCGAGGCCGCGCAAACCGCCCTGCCCGCCCCCGACCCACTGCCCGCCGACTGGCCCGGGATCGTCACCCGCGCCAGGCGCGAAGAGGCCGAGATCGCGGCACTGCAACAGGCCGCAAAACAGGCGCAAGCGCAGGCACAGCAGGCGCGCGCGACCCTGCCGCAGGACGCCGCCGCACGCGCGCTGGTGCCAGAGGTTGAGGGGTTGGAGCCGCGCTTCGGCGCGATTGCCAAGGAAC
>PWWF01000418.1 GCA_003561595.1 Paracoccaceae bacterium
CCCGCGACCGGCAGCGCCCAAAAGCCCGCGACAAGCCACGACAGAAGCCACTTCCTGCGCACGTCACCCTCCCGCCTCGTCGCACAGACTGCCTGCCCTCCAGGCCACGTGCAAGCGCAAGCCATTAGTTCAGGACTCAAGCCCATCATCAGACCCCGGCACGGGAGCAGCGTGGCGTTGACGTCTTGGCGTTAAATATCTGTAAAATGGACTTTTTCGTTGAACAATGCGGTCACGCCCGCATGGCGCTTGAGCGCCCCTCAGGAACCGCTGGATTCTGTCCGACGAGCTATGCGCACCATAGCGCAGGTTCCTGCTATGCCTTGCCCACTCTGCCTGCCATGCTTCCTGCGGGCCGCGCGAAGTTGGCAGACGTTATTGTTGGCTGTGGTTGCGGCGAGATGGCCAGGATCGGGGAAGACGTGTCCGAACGTCTGGACGTCATCCCCGCCCAGTTCCGGGTGCTGGTCACACGGCGGCCGAAGTGAGGGTATGACTGCCACTGGTTCGAAGGAATACCGGATGAGCGATGACATGCGCCGCCATGTTCATGTCGGCCTGCGCTACAGTTCCGGGAAGGGCGAGGCATGTGATGGTTCTTCCGGTGTCCTGCAGCGAGGACATGTGCTGAAATGCGGGAGCGGAAGCGGACTGGCGATGGGTCGGTCACAACGATTGCCATCCGAACTTGCCCTGCTCAGAGCGATCCATTGTTGCCGAATGGCTCGGCACGCCCGGCGCTGCCTGCATGTTGGAGGGAGAGAAGCGCAGGATTTCCGGGGCCGAGGACTGCGCATCAGTGCCGGTCGACCCCTGGCGATGCGCAATTGCGATTGCCTGCGTTGGTTGGGCTACGGCCCGCGAGCGATCCAGGCGTGCGCTCAGCCGGCCGCTGACGCGATACCAGATCCCGTAAAGCGCAATCAGGATGAAGGAAAACTGAATGATGACGGCCGCCAGATTGAAGGCGGTGGTCAGGCTTGCAAGGACACAGCTTGCGGCAAAGACCTGCAGGATCGGGTAGAGGATTCCATTGCCACAGACGCGCCCGGCCTGAATCAGAGAGAACACACATACATAGGTGAAACTGCCAATCAGCCCGACAACCTGAAGCGGGGCATGCCAGGATTCTGCGTGGAGTTCCGAAGGTAGCCACTCGATTGGTGAGAACATCGTGCATTCCTGCGATAGCTTGTGCGGTTCCGGACATCGAATCCGACCTTGGCCCCACTATCGCCATCCCGTGTCATGGCTCCGCGATCTCATCGTCAATCCATCGTCAACACGCGCCGAAGGCTGACATGACGCTTTGGGTGTCGTAGTGTTCGACAGAGAAACCCCGCATCCGGATCAACAGCTTGAGCGAAGAGCGTGTCACACTGAAGGTCCTGAGTGGCGCGTGGATCGAGCTGGCCTCGGGCGGGTTGCGGATGACGGCGCGCAAGAAGGTCGCGTTGCTGGCCTATCTCGCCTTTGACCGGCTCAGCGCACCAAGGGATTTGCTGGCCGGACTGATCTGGGGCGATGTTCCGGGGGCCAAGGCGCGCTCATCGCTGCGGCAGGCGCTCTCCGAACTCAGGAGCATGCATCCTGCCCTGAACAAGGCGCTGTTGATCGACCGCACCATGGTGACGCTTGATCCTGCATATCTGATCGTCGAGACCGATCTGATCCTTGACGAGGTCAGGCAGGGTCGCCTGCCCGCTGCCCTGCGCGGGGGCGGGGAAACCATCAATGATATCCTCTATGGCTTCGAGAGCATCGGGTCGCGCTACGCGGAATGGGTGCATGACATCCGCAAGTCCTATGGCGACCGGATTCTGGCGGCGCTGACCGAGGCCGCCGGTCGCACCGATCTGTCCGCATCCCAGCGCATGGAATTCGCCGAGGCGGCGCTGGCGCTCGATCCGCTGGGCGAGATGCAGTGTCGCCATGCCATGCGTCTGGCCACCGAGTTGGGCGACATGGGCAAGGCACTTCAGATCTACGCGGCCTTCTACGCCAAGATGGAAGCCGAGCTGGACATGGAGCCGTCTTACGAGACGCAGGACCTTGCCGCCGAGATCAAGCTCAACAGTGCGCAGACACAACCCACGCCCCCGACAGCGCCCAGTGCGCGTGCGCCTGCAGCAACGCGCAACCACGGGCGACCGATCCTGGCGATGTTGCCCTTGCAGCCCCGGGGCCCCGAGCCCATCGCGGATTTCCTGGCAGAGATGCTGGTCGACAACATCGTGATGCGGGTGACGCGCATTCCCGATATCGCGGTCATCTCGCGCGTGTCGATCCGCCATCTGTCCGAACGCCCCGATGTGACGCAGGTGCTGCAGCAGGAACTGGGTGTGCGCTACGTCATCAGCGGCAACATGCGTCGCGACGGTGACCGGTATTTTCTGAATGTCGAGCTGTCGAAGATCGACGAAGGGCTGATCCTCTGGGTCGAACAATACGAGTCCGCCGCGAGTGATCTGACCCGGGCGCAGAGCCGGATCGCTGATGAGGTGGTGAATCGGATCCTGCCGAATCTGCATCTGGCCGAGCTGCGCGATGCGCATCTGATCGATCTGGGCCATCTGAGTGCCTATCAGCACGTGTTGCGCGCGCAGGAGCTTGTCTACACCCTGCGACAACCGAAATTCGAAGGCGCGGGCGCGCAGTTGCAGCAGACTGTGACAAGCTGGCCCGAATTCGCACCTGCGCAGGTTGCGATGGCCGAATGGTACAGCCTGCGCGCCGGGCAGGGATGGTCGCCTGATCCAGCTCAGGACATTGCGCATATCACAAGGCATCTGGAGAATGCGCTTCAGAGCGAACGCCGCAATGGCCGCGCGCTGGCGATGCTGGGACATAACAAGGCGATCTATGCGCGCCGACACATGGAAGCGGCCATGCTTTTCGAAGAAGCCCTCTCTGCCACGCCGGGCGATGCCGAAACCATCATGTGGACCGGCCCGAACCTTGCCTTTTCCGGCAAGGAGCAGGAGGCCATCGCCCGGCTGGAACAGGCGCGCAGCCTGAACCGGAATGACCCGCTGGGGTTTCGTGCGGACCATTTCCTGGCGATTGCCTATTTTGCGGCGGGCGACATGGAGAAAGCCGCGCAGCTTGGGCTGGCCTCGAGCATGCGCAACGGGTTCTATACATCGAACCTGCGCCTGACGGCCGCCGCCTGCGCGGCCATCGATCAACTTGACACGGCGCAGGAAATGGCCGCGCGGGTCATGGCGCTGGAACCGGAATTCCGTGTGTCCAGACTGGTCGCCAACCATCCCTTCCGGGACCCGGCAAAGCGCGCGCTCTATGGCGATCTGCTGGCAGCGGCAGGTCTGCCTAACTGACCCCAGGCTACTGAAAATCATGGCTATTTCCGGCCCCGCGAGTCGTATTGACGATAGCTTGACGATTGATGTGGGACAACGGCGTCCAAGAGAATCTGACAAGGGAGCAAGGCATGTTCGGGTTCAAGGACGGTGGCATGGACGGTGGCATGGATGGCGGTATGGACGGCGGTATGGATGGCGGTATGGACGGCGGTATGGACGGGGGCATGGATGGCGGTATGGATGGGGGCATGAGCGGCGCGCCCAGGCCGGTTTCCGGCACCACTGCTGCGGCTGTGCTTCCGTTTGATGGCATGCTGGGACTGGCCGAAATCGACGCGCTGTCGGTGCCGCAAGGGGTCCGCTTTCCGGAATCAAGCTGGCGGCCTGATCTGCGGGCGCAACTCGTCCTGAGTGAGTTCGGCACCACCAACTGGCGCCAGTTCGATGAAACCGAAACCGTTCCCAGGGAAAAATGGCAGCATGTGAACGGGTTCACGCTTGCCCCGCCCTCGCTGGACATTCCGGACAATCTGGAAGCGGAGCTTGCGCTGTTGATGGAGCGCGCCCGGTTCCAGCGCAATGGTGCGCGCATGGCGGAAATCGCGCGTCAGGCCGACCATTCGATGGACTACTGGAAGACCCTCCTGTCGCTGACGCCTGCGAACAAGCCCGCAACCATGACCCTGATGATCGCCGGTTTCACGATCGGCCAGATGGTCGGCATGTATTTCAAGGATTTCTTCCATCGCGCCCGTCCGGCACATTACCTGCCGACCCTGATGACGGTCTTGCCAACGCCTGCGCATCCGGCCTTTCCGTCCAACCACGCGCTTCAGAACGAACTTGTGGGCCTGCTGGCACTGCGCTGCCTGCCCGACAGCCTGAGCGCGTGTTACGCCGATGCGATCACGTCGCTGGCGTATCGCATCGGCGAGAATCGCGAAATTGCCGGCCTGCATTTCACCCAGGATTCGGATGCGGGCCGACAGGTTGCACACTGGCTGGACCGGGAGTTCATGGGCAAGCTGGACATCGTGCAGTCGCTGGTTGCCGAGGCGCGCGATGAATGGCACGTCAGCGGCAGGGCCACGTTGCGCAGTTTGCCTTATGCAGCCCCGATTCGCCGCCGCACAGCACTGCGCACAACCCCGGATTCAATGGCCGTCATATGATCACGTTTGGAACCAACGCTCCCAGCCCAGACGCGCTGCGGGCTATTCGCGATGCGCGTTACAGCGACTATGCCGACCCACCCCTTGAAGGGCCGCCATCCCCGCGACGCACAGGTCTGGCAGCGATCCGGCTCGAGGCGAGTGTCAGCCCGCAATGGCCCCCGCGCGATCAGTTCGGGCGCGGCACCTGCGTGGCCTTTGCGACGCTCGCCGCCGTGGAACTGCATCGCGCGCTCCGCGATGACATGCCGCCGGAGCGGCTGTCAGAGCAGTTCCTGCATCACCGGATGACGACGGCCCATGCGCCGCCCGAAGCCGAGGCGGCGCATCTGCCAGAGGGCAGCGTGTTGCTGCGACAGGCGTTGCTGGCGCTGGAAGCCGACGGGGTCGTCCGGTCGGAACACGCGCCCTACAAACCGTTCGCGGATGGTGCCTGCGGAACGAAC
>PWWF01000407.1 GCA_003561595.1 Paracoccaceae bacterium
CAGCCCACCATAGAAGCTGAGCAGAAGCGGCACCATCACCACCGCCACCAGCGTCGAGACCGTCGTCATCATGATCGACAGCGCCAGCACACCCTTGGAGAAATAGGCAAAGATGTTCGAGGTCGTGCCCCCCGGCATGCAGGCGATCAGCAACAGCCCCACCACCAGCGCAGGCGGCAGCCCCAGCAGCACTGCCAGCATGAAGCCCAGAAACGGCATGACCGCAAACTGGCTGAGCAGCCCGACAAGAATGCCCTTGGGCTTGCGAAAGGCGATGCGGAAATCGCGCGGGGTCATGCTGGCACCCATGCCCAGCATGATCACCATCATCATCACGCCCAGAAGCGTCGTTTCCAGTTCCGTCAGCATGGATCAGACCTTCTCTGCAAATTCGGCGCGCACTTCTGCCTTCAGATCCTTGCGCAGGATCTTCCCAATGGGCGATTTCGGCAGTTCGTCGCGGATAATGACGGATTTCGGCACCTTGTAGGGGGCCAGATGCTGGCGGCAATGCGCGATCACGTCCTCGCGGGTCACTGTGCCCTCGACATCGGGGTTCTGGACGACATAGGCGCGCACGGCCTCGCCCGTGCCCTTGTCGGGCACACCGATCACGGCGGCTTCCAGAACCGTGTCCATCAGGGACAGGCAATCCTCGACCTCATTGGGATAGACGTTGAAGCCGGACACAAGGACCATGTCCTTCTTGCGGTCCACGATGGACAGAAAGCCGTCGGCGTCCATCACGGCCACATCGCCCGTGAACACCCAGCCATTCTGTAGCGTCTTGGCGGTTTCATCGGGGCGGTTCCAGTAGCCGCGCATGACCTGCGGGCCCTTGACCAGCAATTCGCCGGGCTTGCCGGGATCGACCGGGTCGGCATTGTCATCGACCAGCGCCACATCCGTGCCCGGCACCGGCACCCCGATGGAGCCTGCGCGCACGGGCTGGTCCAGCGGGTTGAAGCTGACAAGCGGCGCGGTTTCGGTCAGCCCGTAGCCTTCGGCGACGCGGGTGCCGGTCACTTCCTGCCAGCGCTCGGCCACCGCCCCGTGCAGCGCCGTGCCGCCCGCGATGGCGGCTTTCAGGCTTTTGGGGGGATAGGCGGCGAACCATTCCTCATTCATCAACCCGTTGAACAGCGTGTTCACGCCTGTCACCCATGTCACCGGGTAATTTTCCAGTGCGCGCTGGATGTTCTGCACGGGCCGCGGCGAGGGCACGAGGATATTGCGCGCGCCAAGATCGAAAAAGGTCATCAGATTGGCCGTGAAGGCAAAGATATGATAGAGCGGCAGCGCGGTCAGGACGCAATCCTGCCCCGTCATGTGCCGCCCGCCCATGGCCTTGACCTGTTCCAGATTGGCGAGGATGTTGCCATGCGTCAGCATCGCGCCCTTGGCCACACCTGTCGTGCCGCCGGTATATTGCAACAGCGCCAGATCATCGGGGCCGATGGCATCCCGGTCGGTGACCCTGGGCAGGCCGCGCCCGATCTTCAGCACCTGGCGAATACGCTGCACGGGCACATCCAGCTTCGGGATGGGCGGGAGCGACCGGGTCCACAGCTTCTGCACCCCGCGCACCACCGTTTCGGGGATACGGGGGAAGAATTCGGGGATGCCCGCCAGCACGACATGACGAATGCCGGTCCGGGGGACCACATCGGCCAGCTTGTCGGCAAACATGTCGCTGATGACCAGCACTTCGGCGCCGGAATCATTGAACTGATGGATCATCTCGGGGCGGGTATAAAGAGGGTTGGTATTGACCAGCACCCCCCCGGCCTTGAACACACCAAAGGCCACGACCGGATAGGCCAGCCCGTTGGGCAGTTGCACAGCCACCCGCGCGCCGGGCCCGACGCCGCAATGATGGCGCAGATAGGCGGCAAAGGCATCCGACATCTCGCCCACCTGCCCGAATGTCAGCGTGCCGTTCATCCCGTTGGGCACCACGCAGGTAAAGGCGCGCGATGTCGCGTGCTTTTCGCAGGTCCGCGCGATCAGCGCTGCCAGCGAGCGATGCGCCGGGTCGGGCAACCGAGTGGGGATCTCGTTGCCATATGCCGCGAACCACGGCTTGTTGCCACTGTCTTTCACCATAAACCTCCCTCACCCGGCAGCGATGCCCGGTCTCCGCGAAATACAAGAGCCGATGCGACACAATCGCACAAGCCCTGACGTCGCGGATCACTGCTTGAAAACCCTGCGTCACATCGCAGGTCAGGGGTTGCACCACCCGACAAACCGATGCGCAACCGCCCGCGCATTCTTGCGTTTGTTACATGAAGACCCTATGCGGGCGGTTTGTTCGCCCCCGCGTTGCAGGAGCCGCCATGTCTGACGAAATCTTCCAGTCCTACGGAATCCATCGCTGGTCGCAGGGCATGTTCGCCCGGATGGAAAATGGCGATCTGGGGATCGTGAATCCCGCGCGCCCCGACGCGCCCCCGGCGGGCCTGCCCGAATTGCTGCATGCGCTGGATGCGCGCGGCATTCACACCCCGGTTCTGGTGCGTGTGGGCGCCTTTCTGCGCCGCCAGATAGAGGCGCTGAACGCGGCTTTTGCCAAGGCGATCGCGGCCAATGACTACAACGCCCCCTATCGCGGGGTGTTCCCGATCAAGGTCAATCAGCAGGCCGAGGTGATCGACCGCATCGTCGAGTATGGTCAGCCCTTCCAGTTCGGGCTGGAAGCGGGGTCCAAGCCTGAACTGATCCTTGCACTGTCGCGTGATCTGCCCAAGGGCGCGCTGCTGATCTGCAATGGCATCAAGGATGCCGAATTCATCCGCCTTGGCATTCTGGCCCGCAAGGCCGGGATCAACTGCGTGCTGGTCATCGAATCCCCGGCCGAGGCTGATACCGTCATCGCCGAAGCCAAGCGGCTGGGCGAGATGCCCGCGCTGGGTGTGCGGATCAAGCTGACACGCCGGGTGACGGGCAACTGGGCGGACAGCTCGGGCGACCGCTCGACCTTCGGGCTGACCACCAAGGAAGTGGTCGATCTGGTCGAGAAGCTGCGCGCCGCAGACATGCTGGACTGTCTGGTGCTGCAGCACGCGCATCTGGGCAGCCAGGTGCCGCAGGTCATCGATATCCGTCAGGCCGTGGACGAAGCCTGCCGCTTCTATACCGAGCTGCGCCGCCTTGGCGTGCCGCTGCAATATCTCGATCTGGGCGGGGGCCTGGGCATCGATTACACGGGCGAGGCGCGAGCCTCGGAAAACTCCATCAACTACACGATGGGGGAATATTGCTCGAACATCGTCGAGACAGTGAAATACCAGATGGACGAGGCCGAGATCCCCCATCCCACGCTGGTCACTGAATCGGGCCGCGCGATTGTCGCCTATTCCTCGATGCTCTTGTCCGACATCCTGGAGGCCAGCTATTTCGACCGCTCCGCCCCGATCACGCCCGAAGAAGACGACCATCATATGCTGTCGGACATGGCAGCCATCGTCGAATACCTGACCCCGCGCCGCATTCAGGAATGTCTGAACGACGCCGAATATTACCGCGAGGAATTGCGCGCCATGTTCCGCCGCGGTGTCATCGGGATCGAGGAAGTCGCCCGCGCCGAACAGATATTTCTCTATGTCATCGGCCGCATCAAGGATCTGGTCGCCCAGACCCCCGATGTGCCCGCCGAGGTGCGCGAGGAACTGTCCGCCCATCGCGACATCTATCGCGCCAATTTCTCGCTGTTCCAGTCGCTGCCGGATGTCTGGGCCATCGACCAGCTTGTGCCCATCGCCCCCCTGCAACGGCTGAATGAACGGCCCACCCGCCGCGCGGTGCTGTCCGACATCACCTGCGACAGCGACGGCAAGATCGATCAGTTCGTCCTCGGCGACGGGATCGGCAACGCCCTGCCCCTCCACGAGCTGCAACAGGGCGAGCGCTATTTCATCGGCATCTTTCTGGTCGGCGCCTATCAGGAAACGCTGGGCGATCTGCACAACCTGTTCGGTGACACCAATGTCGTCACTGTCGATTTCAACGAAGACGGCGTGCTGGAATTGCAAAACGAGGTCGAAGGCGACACGGTGTCCGAAGTGATGGCCAGTGTCGAATACGAGCCCAAGCAATGCCTGGATGCTTTCAAGCGGATCGTGGAACGCGGCGTGCGCGAAGGGACGCTGAACCCGTCGCAGCGCCGGATGCTGATGCAGACCTATCGCGACTCGCTGAACGGCTACACCTATTACGAACATGAGGAGCAGACCCATGGCTGACAACAAGGACGTTCTGGTGATCGGTGCGGGGGGCGTGGCCTCGGTCACGCTGCACAAGATGGCGATGAACCGCGACCTGTTTCCGGGCCGCATTGCCGTGGCCAGCCGTACGCTTGCCAAATGCGAGGCGATTGCAAAATCCGTCAAGGACCGCACCGGCATCGAGATCGAGACCTATCAGGTCGATGCCGATGACGTGGCCCAGACGGTTGCGCTGATCGAGACGCTGAAGCCCGCGCTTCTGGTCAATCTGGCCCTGCCCTATCAGGATCTCGCGCTGATGGAGGCCTGCCTGAAAACCGGTGTGCATTATCTGGATACCGCGAATTATGAGCCGCCAGAGGAAGCGAAATTCGAATATTCGCACCAGTGGAAACTGCATGACCAGTTCCGCGAGGCGGGTCTGATGGCCACGCTGGGCGTGGGGTTCGACCCCGGTGTGACCAGCATTTTCGCGGCCTATGTGCGCAAGCATTACCTGTCCGGCATCCGCCTGATCGATATTCTTGATTGCAATGGCGGCGATCACGGCCATCCGTTCGCCACCAATTTCAACCCCGAAATCAATATTCGTGAGGTCACTGCCGAGGTGCGGCATTGGGAAGACGGCCAATGGGTGACCACCCTGCCCATGTCCACCAAGGTCGAATTCGACTTCGATCAGGTCGGCCCCAGGAACA
>PWWF01000091.1 GCA_003561595.1 Paracoccaceae bacterium
ATCTGTTCGCCCCCGAACCACAGGCCGAACCGGAACCCGAAGCCGCCGCCGAGCCCGAGGTCGCGATGGTCGCCGAGCCAGAGGCAGAGCCCGAGATGCCGCTGGTCCAGCAGGCGGTCGAAGAGCTGGAATCGGGGCTGGTGCAGGACGGGCGTGTGATCGTGAATGCGATCCTGTTCGAATTCGACCGCGCCGACATCCTGTCGGAATCGGCGGAAGCATTGGCCACGGTCGCAGAGTTGATGGAGGGCAATGCCGACCTGAACCTTCTGGTCGTGGGGCACACGGATGGCGTGGGCAGTTTTGACTACAACCTGCGCCTGTCGGTGGACCGTGCGCAAGCGGTCGTGGCGTGGCTGAGCGAGCGCCACGGGATCGACGGGTCACGCCTGCGCCCGGCAGGCGCAGGGCCGATGTCGCCCGTCACGACAAACCGCACCGAGGCCGGGCGCGCGCAGAACCGCCGCGTCGAACTGGTCGAAGTGATCGAATAACCAAGGCAGGCCCCCGCCTGCGCGGGGGCCGTTCCTCTCAGACGTAATCCGACCGGACCAGCCCGAACTTGGCCATTTTCTCGTTCAGTGTCCGGCGCGGCAGGCGCAATTCTTCCATCACCGCCGTGATCGACCCCTTGTGCCGGCGCATCGTATTGTCGATCAGCATGCGCTCGAATGCCTCGACATGGTCTTTCAGCGGTTTGCCCTCGATGGTCAGCGCCTCGGTCGCGGCCTCGTTATCGGCCATGATCAGCGACATCAGCGCCCCTTCCTCGCGCCGGGTCTGCAACACGGCACGCTCGGCAATATTGACAAGCTGGCGCACATTGCCCGGCCATGGCGCCTGCAGCAGTTGCGCGGCCTCGGGCATCGAGACATCAGGCACGGGGC
This sequence comes from Paracoccaceae bacterium, assembly GCA_003561595.1. Lineage (GTDB taxonomy): Bacteria > Pseudomonadota > Alphaproteobacteria > Rhodobacterales > Rhodobacteraceae > Roseinatronobacter. Next base: position 888 of record PWWF01000091.1, read on the forward strand.
AGCCATATTCCTCCGCGAACTGTTCCAGATAGGTGTTGAACAGCGCCAGAATATCCTCACCCCGGTTGCGCAGCGGCGGCAGGGTGATCTTGTGCCCGGTCAGGCGAAAGAACAGATCGGGGCGCAGCGCATCCTCTATGGTCTGATCGGCCCGATGGGTGTTGCAGATCGCCATGACCCGCGTTTCGGGCGGGGTGCCGATGGTGTTCAGCCAGCCCAGAAGCCGCGCCTGCATCGGCTCTGACAGGCATTCGACGTCCTCGATGACCAGCGTGCCGCCGCGCGCAGCCTCGGTCAGCGGTTTGGCCTGCCCGTCAGGCGCGGGGCCGAACAGGCGCTGCGCCAGATCCTCGTCCGACAACCCCGCGCAACTGATCGAGACCAGACTGCGCCCGGCGCGCGGCCCCACGGCATGCAGCGCATGGGCTACCAGCGTCTTGCCCGTGCCGGTTTCGCCATCCAGCAGCACATGCCCGTCCGCCTGCCCGATATCGAGTATATCCTCGCGCAGGCGCTGCATTTCATCCGAGGCGCCGACCAGACGGCGCATGATCGTGGTGCCATCGGCCAGTTCGCTGCGCAGCGCCCGCGCTTCCAGCGCCATGCTGCGCTTGCGCACGGCCTTTTCAGCCAGCGCCATCATCTTTTCGGGATCGAAGGGTTTTTCCAGAAAATCGAACGCGCCAAGGCGCATCGCCTCGACCGCGATGGGCACATCGCCATGCCCGGTGATCATGATGACCGGGATCGCGCTGTCCAGCGCCACCAGACGTTTCAGCAGCGCCATGCCATCCATGTTCGGCATGCGGATATCGGTGATCACGACACCCGGAAAATCGGCCGTGATCGCTGAGAGCGCTTCGTGCCCGTCGCTATAGGTTTCGGTGGTGAATCCCGACAGTGACAGCCATTGGCTGATCGACTGGCGCATATCCTGTTCGTCATCGACAATCGCGACACGCATCTGACGGCTCATGCCCTGTGTTCCTTCTTTTGTTTGCGGGTCCGGATCGCAGCCGGGCCCGATTGTTCGGGGGCGCGCGGCTTGCGCCGCGCGTCCGGCTATTCTGCAGCGTCGCGCCGGGCCGTTTGGCGGGGGAATTCCACTTCGAACACGGCGCCCCCCTCCGGCGCGTTCAGCGCAGTCAACCGGCCCCCGTGATCGCTCACGATGCCCGAGGAAATCGCCAGACCCAAGCCGACACCCTTGCCCGCAGGCTTGGTGGTATAAAACGGCTCGAACAGGCTGTCGATATCGGCAATCCCCTCGCCATTGTCGCGCACGGTCAGCTTGGCTGTCTCTCCCTGAGAGATCAGGATATCGATCTGCGGTGAAGGCACCCCGCGCGTGGCATCGACCGCATTGCGCACCAGATTCAGGATCACCTGTTCCACGCGCACCGTGTCACCCAGGATCATCACCGGCTCTGGCGGGACCGTGCGCACGACCAGCACGCGGCTGTCGCGCAGCATCGGCTCCATCATCGTCAACGCATCGGCCAGACAGGTGCGCAGGTCGATGGGCGCGAATGCCTCCCCCCCCTTGCGGGCAAAGGATTTGAGCGTGCGCGCGATGGACCCCATGCGGTCCAGCAGATCATCGATGCGCTGGAACGCGGCCAGCGCCTCATCCGGGCGCTTGCGTTTGAGAAGCAGCCGCGCGCCCGCCAGATAGGTCTTCATCGCCGCAAGCGGCTGGTTCAACTCATGACTGACCGAGGCCGACATCTCGCCCAAGCTCGCCAGCTTGGCCGATTGCGCAATGGTCTGTTCGGCCACGGCCAGATCCTTCTGCACCCGCACCCGCGCCGCGATCTCGCGTTGCAGCCGGGCATTCAGCGCACGCAGATCCTCGGATTCCTGCTGGAACACGGCCGATTGCGACCATGCCCGGCGGCTGAGGATGTAGAAGACCAACGCCAGCAACAGCGCAAACACGGTCAGCACCAGCGCCAGCACCGCATTCACGCTTTCGCGCACCGAATCGTAGCGCGTGAAACTGACCAGCCGCCAGCCGCGAAACGGCACGCGCACTTCCGATTGCAGCACGGCCTCACCACGCACGAACCCGTCCGCTGTGGGCTGCGCCCAGTCCGCGGTGGCGCGCAGCGCACGCGCAATCGCGCTGGACGCGTCCTGCAGCGCCAGTGCATCCTCGAGCGTTCGTCCGCGCCAGCGCGGTTCGGTCGCCAGAATGATGCGACCGCCCGAATCCATCAGCGCAACGGCATCGGCGAACCCCGCCCAACTGCGTTCGAACTTGGACAGATCGGCTGAAACCTGCACCACGCCCAGCACCTCGCTGCCGCGCCGGACCGAGCGCGAAAAGCTGAAGCCGAAGCCGCCACTATCGAGATCCTCGACCAGAAACGCCGTGTCGGAACTGCGCCGCGCTTCGACAAAGGCGGCGTCGTTGCTGCGGTTCTTGCCCAGCTGGTTACGGTCCGTTGCGGCGACAACGCGGCCATTCTGGTCCATCAGCTCGATGGCCGCAGCCCCGATTTCGCCCTGCAGATCGATCAGCCGCTGCGAGGTGGTGGCGAAACTGCCGTCCTGCAATGAGGTTATCAGCTCCGGATCGCGCGACAGCAACAGCGGCACGACCGAGTTGCGCTGCAACTCGGACTGGATATTGCCGGAATAGAGCACCAGCCGCAATTCCGCGCGATTGCGTGTGGAATCGGCGAAATTCTCGGACAGGAAACTGTTCAGGAACCAGGCCGTCACCCCCGCTGCAACGCACAAGACAACGATCACCACCCGGCCCCATAACGGGATGCCAAGGATGCTCGTGCGGCGGTTGTCCAGATCAGACGGCGATACCATCATCGCAGAATATGGCGAACCGCGCGCGCGCTCAAGCGTACAGGCGTCACGCGGGCGCGAAAGCGCTCATGAGCCCATCAAAGAGCGTGCGGCCATCGGCACTGCCCTGCAGCGCGGAAAGCGCGCGTTCGGGATGGGGCATCATGCCCAGCACGCGACCATTTTCGGACAGGATACCCGCGATGTCATCGGCAGAGCCATTGGGGTTGTCGATATAGCGAAACGCCACGCGGCCCGTGTCGCGCAGATGCGCCAGTGTGTCGGGCGTCGCGGTGTAATTGCCGTCATGATGGGCCACGGGGATGCGGATGTCAGCGCCCAGGCCATAGGCGGCGGTGAAAGGGCTGGCATCAGAGGCGACGCGCAGGCCAACTGTCTTGCAGGTATATTTCAGATGCGCATTGCGCAGCAGCGCACCGGGCAGCAGCCCCATTTCCAGAAGCACCTGAAACCCGTTGCAGATGCCCAGCACATGCCCGCCCTGGCCTGCAAACTCACTCACGGCGCGGGCGATGGGCGCGCGCGCGGCAATCGCGCCGCAGCGCAGGTAATCACCAAAGGAAAACCCGCCCGGAATACCCACGATATCCGTGCCCGCAGGCAGGTCCGTGTCCTTGTGCCAGACATGGGTGACCTCGGCCCCGGCCTGCGCGAAGGCCACGGCAAGATCGCGGTCGCAATTCGAGCCGGGATAGGTGATGACGGCTGCTTTCATGCCCTGCGCCTCCGTGGTGATGCGGGTGCCCTGCCCTTAGCCTGTTCGCAGACCCGGTGCAAAGGAAATGCGCGGCCCTGCTGGCGGGGGCGCTGCGGGCAGGCGGAAGATTTGAGTATTTTTGGCAAGATGAAGCAGCCTGGCACCTGGCGGCCCGAGACGTTCAGCCCTGAAAATCCGAGATGACGGCCACGCCGGGTGCCATGGGGCCATCGAACAGCGCGAGTTCCGCCCCGGCCTGCGACAACGCGACCTCGCGTCCGATCATGGGGGTGAAATCCACCAGACCGGCATCGATCATGCCCAGAAGCGAGGGGTATTTATGCGAGGGCATGCCGCGCGTTCCGAAAAGCGCGAGGTTTTTCTGGTAGACCGCGCTCATGTCGATGTCCATGCGCGCATGCGGCCCCGAGGGCATGCCCACCTGCACATGCCGCCCCAGCGGGCGCAGGCAATGCAGCGAGGCATTGGTGGTCTGCGCGA
>PWWF01000283.1 GCA_003561595.1 Paracoccaceae bacterium
CCGCTACCATCATACGCTTCGATCAGATCGTCATGGGCAATACGGCGCACGGGTCCCATGGTGCCGTCATCGCGCAGCACATAGCCCGCGACCGTGTCATCCGTGCCGCCGAACAGCACGATGGTCTCGCCCCCATATTCGACAATGCTCAGATCATGGCTGACCGTATCCGCGACAAAGGGCGGGTAGGTCCGGTTCTCGCCTTCTTCCAGCGTGCCGTCAGAACGGATGCGATACATCGCGATCCCGCCCCCGGGCCCACTTGTCGTGACGACATAGGAGTCCTCGCCCAATGTCACGATCAGCGAATCGCTGATCCTGTGATCGATCAGGTCATTCGATGTCTGATAAACCCCACCCAGCTGCAGCCACACGGTGCACACCCCTATCTTTAACCCATTACCCGCAATCAGGATGCTGGCTGCGCGGGCAGCGCAGGCGGCGAAAACATGTCGGGAATTGGGCCAATCGAGAGGATTTTCTTAATTCCGGCATGGTGGAATGGGGTCATGACGATTCACCTGCCTGGTCGATTGCTGCCTGCCGATCCTGGCGCCCATGCCGGGGCGGGGCGCGTGGTCGCGGTTGTCGTCACGCATGACCGGTTGGCGCAACTGCGCGTCACCCTGCGCCGCTTGCTGGCCGCGCCTGCGCCGGTGCTGGCGGGGGTCGTCGTGGTCGACAATGCCAGCGGTGACGGGACCGGGGTATGGCTGCGCGACCTGTCGCATCCGCGTCTGCATGTGTTGCGGCTGGCGCAGAATGCCGGGGGGGCCGGCGGCTTTGCCGCCGGTCTGGCCCGGGCGCGGCGGGTGTTCGATCCCGACTGGTATCTGCTGATGGATGATGACGCGCGCCCGATGCCGGGCACGCTGGCTGCGTTTCACGCAAGCACGCTGACGGGCTGGGATGCTGTGGCGGGCGCGGCCTGGCTGCCTGCGGGCGGGATATGTGACACCAATCGCCCCTCGCATGACCCGTTCGGGTCCTGGCGCATGCTGTGGCGCACGCTCCGGCGCGGGCGCGAGGGGTTTCATCTGAGCACCACCGCCTATGCCGGGCGCGGGCCGGTGCGGGTGGATGCGGCGTCCTATGTCGGGCTGTTCCTGTCGCGCCGCGCGCTGGCGCTGGCGGGGTTGCCCGATGCGGCGCTGTTCGTCTATGCCGATGACATGCTGCACACGCTGCGCCTGTCGCGTGCGGGTGGGCGGATCGGGTTTTTCCCGGGCCTGCGGTTTGAACATGACCATAGCCCGCCGGGCGCGGCGCAGGTGCCGCGATGGAAGCTGTATTACAAATATCGCAACAGCCTGATCCTGTATCGAGAGGCGGCAGGCTGGCTGTTCTGGCCGGTCTGCGCGGTCGTCCTGCCCGCCTGGGCGCTGCGCGTCGCGGCCCGTCCGGGTGGGCGCGGCACATCGCTGTGTCTGCTGGCGCGCGCCGTGCTGCACGGGCTGCGCGGGCGGACCGATGTGGCGCATTCTCAGGTGCGTATCTGGGCAAGAGAGGGGTGATTTGTTCCGCGCGCCTTGGGGCGCGACTGCTATCGCAGTCGCGTCAGCAGCGCATGATGGTGCAGGCGCATCAGCATCATGCCCAGCACCAGCGGCCCGAGGCACCACAGCCCAACGTAGGTGAATGACACGTAATCGGGCTGATACACCGGATAGAAGGCCGCGCGCATCAGCCCGGTCAGATGCAGCACCGGATTGTACCACAGCACCGCCTGCGCGGCGGGCGGCATATCCTCATACAGCAGGATCACGCCAGAGATGATGAAAAGCGGCGCTGTCAGCACCTGCCATGCCTGCTGCCACAGCTCGATCCGGTGGAACAGATAGGCGTTCAGCACCCCCAGCGACAGCCCCATCGCCCCGGTCAGCCCCACGGCCAGCAGCAGCACCGGCCAGTCGATCAGTGTCGCCACCCGGTCATGCACCATGATCCCCGACAGGATCACCACCATCACCCCGAGTGTCACCAGCAGGTTCAGCGCAAACCGCGCCAGCACCGCATCGAACCATGTGACGCGGGGATAAAGCAGCAGGCTGCGCGAGAAGGACAGCGCGCGCCCGGTCACATCCGACAGCAGCGTGAACTGGCGCAGGATCAGCACGCCGGTCGCCTTGAACAGCAGGAAACTGGTGCCCAGTGCGGGCGATTTCTGCAGCAGCGCAAAGGCATAGGCCAGAACCACGATCATGCCCAGGGGCTGCAAAAGCGCCCAGATATAGCCGCCCGGCGTGCGCCCGTAGCGCGTGGACATCTCGCGCATGGCCAGCGCCGCAATGGTGCGCAGTGCGGTGCGGGGCCAGGTGGGGGCGGGGTGGGACATGGGGCCTCGGCGTTGCAGGGTTACCCTGTCTTAACGCGGATTTGCTAGCCAAGACTTAACAGAGCGATGCCGCGCCAGAGGATACCGTCCAGCCATGCCAGCCGATTCGGTCGTCAAACCCCATCCCACCCTGTTGCGCGATGTGGCGGGCAAAGCGGGCTACATCGCCCCGCCCGCCGTGCCGCCCGCACCGCCGCTCGCGCAAAGCCGCGGGATGCTGGCCTCTCTCGTGGTGATGGTGGTTGTGCCGCTGCTGGTGGTGGCGGGCTATCTGTGGGTAGTGGCGCAGGATCAATACGCCTCGCGCGCGGGGTTCACCATCCGGCAGGATGACAGCGCCAGCGCGTCCGACCTGCTGGGCGGGATGTCGCAGCTTCTGGGCGGGGGTGGGGCGGGCCATGCCGATCTGCTGTTCGAATATCTGCGCAGTCAGGAACTTGTCCTGCGGCTGGATGACCAGCTCGACCTGCGCGCGCATTACAGCGCGCACTGGCCACGCGATCCGGTCTTTGCGTTGCCGTCTGAGGGTTCGACCGACCAGCTGGTGCGCTTCTGGCATCGGGTGCTGCGCGTGTCCTTTGATCGCAATACCGGGCTGTTGCTGGTCGAAGCGCGCGCCAACACCCCGGATTATGCCCGCGATCTGGTCAGCGCGCTGGTCGCGGAATCGGAACGGATGATCAACCAGTTGAACGCGCAATCCCGGCGCGACCGGATGCAACTGGCCGAGGGCGATCTGGCGCTGGCCATCGACCGGCTGCGCCGCGCGCGCGAGGATCTGGCCGCGTTTCGCGCGCGCACCCGCATTCTGGACCCCGATGCCGATATTCAGGGCCGGATGGGGGTGCTGAACAACCTGCAGGGCCAGCTTGCGCAGCATCTGATCGAGCAGGATCTGCTGGCGCAGACCACAGCGGCAAGCGACCCGCGCCTGCGTCAGTCCGAACGCCGGGTCGCGGTGATCCGCGCCCGTATCCGCGAAGAGCGTGCCGCCCTCTCGCGCGAGGATGCGGGGCAGGGCGACGGCGATTACCCGCGCCTGATCGCGCAATATGAGGCGCTGGTGGTCGAGCAGGAGATTGCGCAACGCGGCTATGGCGCGGCGCAACAGGCGCTGGATCTCGCGCGCGCCAATGCCGAACGTCAGAGCCTGTATATCGCGCAATTCATCCCGCCCACGCTGACGCAGGACGCGGCCTATCCTGAACGGATGCTGCTGACCGGGCTGACAGGGCTGTTCGCGCTGATGCTCTGGGCCTTTGGCGTGCTGGGCTACCTTTCGCTGCGCGACAGGACATAAAGGATGGTCATGCATGCGCGCGATATCAGGGCCGAGCCGCCGATCCTGGAATTTCAGGATGTGGTCAAGGGCTACTGGCTGCACGGGGTCTGGCGCCCGGTTATCCGGGGGCTGAGCATGACACTGCCGCGCGGGCAGGCGCTGGGGCTTCTGGGCAGCAATGGCGCGGGCAAGACAACGCTGCTCGATCTCGTCGCCGGGCGCCAGCGCCCCGATGCGGGGCGCGTGCTGCGCCATGGCAGCGTGTCCTTTCCGGTGGGCTTTGCCGCAGGCTTTCACCGCGATCTGAGCGGGGCGCAGAACATCCGCTTTCTGGCGCGGGTCTACGGGGCCGACCCGCAGGCGCTGGTCGATTTCGTCGCCGATTTCGCGGAAATCGGCACGCTCTATCACGCGCCGATGCGCACCTATTCCGCCGGGATGCGCGCGCGGCTGGGGTTCGGGGCCTCGATGGGGCTGCCGTTCGACCTGTATCTGGTGGATGAGGCGACAGCCGTGGGCGATGGGGCCTTTCGCCGCAAGAGCAAGGCACTGTTCCGCGCCCGGATGCGCGCGGCAAGCGGGATCATGGTCAGCCACAACCTGCGGGAGCTGCGCAAGTTCTGCGATGCCGGGTTGGTGCTGCATCATGGGCAGATGCAGTATTTCGACCGGATCGGGGATGCGATTGCCGCGCATGAATCCCTCTGCGGGCAGGGCTAGGCCGATGCGGGTGCTGCACTATAACTGGGCCGACCCGGACGATCCGGCGGGGCGCGGCGGCGGGGTGCGCCACTACATGCAAGGGCTGATCCGCGCGCTGGCAGAACGTCCGGGGTGGCGCGTGAGCACGCTCTCCTCTGGGCTGGCGCATGATCTGCGGGCACGCCCCCCTCGTTGGCGGCAGGTGCGGGGCGCGCATTTCGAGATCGTGAATGCCCGCCCGCTGGCCCCCTCGCAGGCCGATTTCGCCAGTCCCGCCCAGATCAGCCACCCCCCGACCGAGGCCGCCTTTCGCGATTTCCTGCGCCAGACAGGCCCCTATGACATCGTGCATTTCCATACTTTGGAGGGGCTGCCCGCGCAGGTGCTGGAAATCGCGGCGGAACATGCGCGCGTGGTCCTCAGCCTGCACAATTACCACACGCTTTGCGCACAGGTGAACCTGTGGCGGCAGGAACGCGCGCATTGCCGCGATTTCGCCAATGGCCAGCACTGCCGCACCTGCCTGCCGCTGATGCCGGACCCGCGCGCGGTGCGCCGCGCCTATCAGCTGGA
>PWWF01000267.1 GCA_003561595.1 Paracoccaceae bacterium
CCTCCGGGCGCGGCAAATAACGGCTTCAACGAAAACCTGACGCTGTTCCAGCAGGGCCGTTGCGGCATGTGGCTGGATGCGACCGTGGCAGCGAGCTTCGTGACGAACCCTGACGACTCGGTCGTGGCCGACAGCGTGGGCTTTGCGCTGGCGCCCAACAAGGACGGGCTGGACAAGCGCGCCAACTGGCTCTGGGCCTGGGCTTTGGCCATTCCGGCTGGCACCCAGCAGGAAGAAGCCGCGATGGAGTTCATCAACTGGGCGACATCCAAGGAATATCTGGAACTGGTCGCCGAGCGTGAAGGCTGGGCCAACGTGCCCCCGGGCAGCCGCACCTCGCTTTACGAGAACCCGGAATACGCCGAGGTGGCCTTTGCCGACATGACCCTGCGCTCGATCGAGGCTGCGGACCCGAACAATCCGACGGTTGATCCCGTTCCCTATGTCGGCATCCAGTTCGTGGCGATCCCCGAATGGTCCGGCATCGGCACTTCGGCCGGGCAGGAGTTCTCGGACATGGTGGCAGGCCGCCAGACCCCCGAGGAAGCACTGGAGCGCGCTCAGGCTCTGGTGACAGACGAGATGGAGGCTGCGGGCTACTGACCCCGCCGCCCACACAGAGAGGGGCGGGCACACGCGCCCGCCCCTCTGATCGTTCCGACACGCCCCGATCCTGTCTGCTTCTGACGGCAAGCGTTGCTTGCCCTTCTGAAAGGCCAGTGCCATGTCCACCAAGGCATCGCGCTTCTCTGCGCGGCTGATGCTGGCACCTGCGGTCATCCTGCTACTTGCCTGGATGCTGGTGCCGCTGACCATGACGCTCATCTTCTCGTTCCAGCGTTTCCTGCCGCTGCGCGGTGGCTTTCAGGGCTGGGTCGGGTTCGAGAATTACATCCGCTTCGTCAATTCCAGTGCTTTCTGGCCCGCCGTGCAGACGACGATCATCATCGTCGGAGGTGTGCTGCTGATCACGGTGATCCTGGGCATTCTGCTGGCCATCCTGCTTGATCAGCCGATCTGGGGGCAGGGGGTCGTGCGGATCATGGTTATCGCGCCGTTTTTTGTCATGCCGACCGTCACGGGGCTGGTGTGGAAGAACATGTTCATGGACCCCAATAACGGGTTGCTGGCCTATCTATGGCGGTTTTTCGGTGGCGACCCGGTGGTGTGGCTGTCGGATGTGCCGGTCTTCTCGATCATCCTGATCGTGTCGTGGCAATGGCTGCCTTTTGCCACGCTGATCCTGCTGACCGCGATCCAGTCACTGGACAGCGACCAGATCGAGGCGGCCGAGATGGACGGTGCAGGAACGCTGTCGCGCTTCTGGCACATCATCCTGCCGCATCTGTCGCGCGCCATCACCATCGTCATTCTGATCCAGACGATCTTTCTGCTGGCGATCTTTGCCAAGATCTTCGTCACCACGCAGGGCTCGTTCGGGACGCGAACGCTGACCTATCTGATCTTCCAGCGGGTGCTGGAGAGTCAGAATGTCGGGCTCGGGTCTGCCGGTGGGATATATGCGGTCATTCTGGCCAATATCTTTGCGTTGTTCCTGATGCGCATTGTCGGCAAGAACCTGGATCGCTGAGGGGAGGACACCATGGCACGCGCTGTCACAAGTCAACGCAAGGCAATCAACACTGCCGTCGCCTGGACGATCGGGCTCGCGATCTTCTTTCCGATCCTCTGGACGTTCCTGACCAGCTTCAAGACCGAGGCGCAGGCGATCGCCGACCCGCCCGTGTGGTTCTTCTTTGACTGGACGCTGGACAATTACCGCGTGGTGCAGGAGCGGTCGAATTACACCCGCTTTCTGTGGAACTCGATCTATATCGCGGGGGGCTCCACGCTGCTGGGCATGATCATTGCCATTCCCGCGGCCTGGTCCATGGCGTTTGTGCCGTCCAACCAGACCAAGAACATCCTGCTGTGGATGCTGTCCACCAAGATGCTGCCAGCGGTGGGGGTGCTGTATCCGATATATCTGATCTTCATTCAGTTGGGTCTGCTGGATTCGCGCTTTGGCCTGACCATCGTGATCATGCTCATCAACCTGCCGATCATGGTCTGGATGCTGTACACCTATTTCAAGGAAATCCCCGGCGAGATCCTTGAGGCGGCACGGATGGACGGGGCGGGTCTGCGCGAAGAGATCCTGTTCGTGCTGACACCGATGGCGATTCCGGGCATCGCGTCAACCGTGCTCTTGAACATCATCCTTGCCTGGAATGAGGCGTTCTGGACCCTCAACCTGACCGCATCACGCGCGGCCCCGCTGACGGCCTTTATCGCCAGCTATTCCAGCCCCGAGGGTCTGTTCTACGCGAAACTCTCGGCGGCATCGACCATGGCGATTGCGCCAATCCTGATCCTTGGCTGGTTCAGCCAGAAACAACTTGTGCGCGGCCTGACCTTCGGCGCTGTGAAGTAAGGAAAATCGAGATGGGTGAAATCGTTCTGGAACAGGTGACCAAAAGCTTCGGCGATGTGACGGTCATTCCCCCGCTTGACCTGACCATCGAGGATGGCGAGTTCACGGTTTTCGTCGGCCCCTCGGGCTGCGGGAAATCCACGCTGCTGCGGCTGATCGCCGGGCTGGAGGATGTGACCTCGGGCGCGATCAGGATCGATGGCAGGGAATCCTCGACCATCCCGCCCGCCAAACGCGGGCTGGCGATGGTGTTTCAATCCTACGCGCTCTATCCTCATATGACGGTGCGCAAGAATATTGCCTTTCCGCTGCGCATGTCGAAGATGAGCAAGGCGGAACAGGACAAGCGTGTGGAACAGGCCGCATCGGTCCTGAACCTGACGGATTATCTGGATCGCCGCCCCGGCCAGCTATCGGGCGGGCAGCGCCAGCGGGTCGCCATCGGCCGCGCCATCGTGCGCGAACCGGCAGCGTTCCTGTTTGACGAACCGCTCTCGAATCTGGATGCGGCCTTGCGGGTGGGGATGCGGCTGGAAATCAGCGAGCTGCATAACCGGCTGAAAACGACCATGATCTATGTGACCCATGATCAGGTCGAGGCGATGACCATGGCCGACAAGATCGTGGTGCTGCGGTCCGGCCATATCGAACAGGTGGGCAGCCCGCTGGAGCTGTATCGCAATCCGCGCAACCTGTTTGTTGCTGGCTTTATCGGGTCGCCAAAGATGAACCTGATCGAAGGGGCCGAGGCGGCCAGGCACAATGCCCGGACCATCGGTATCCGGCCCGAGCATATCACGGTGTCCGCTGAGGAAGGCCAATGGTCCGGGCTGGTCGGTGTGGCCGAGCATCTGGGGTCGGACACGTTTTTTCATGTGCATGACACCGGGCTGGCCGAGACGATCACGGTCCGCGCCGATGGCGAGGTCAGCTTCAAGCATGGGGACCGGATATACCTGACGCCGCGCACCGAGTTCATGCACCGTTTTGACGAGCAGGGATTGCGCCTGCCATGAAACGACTGGACGGAAAGATCGCGTTGATTACGGGTGCGGCGCGCGGAATCGGGCTGGCCTTTGCCCATGCCTATATCCGCGAAGGTGCGCGCGTGGCGATTGCCGATATCGACATTTCGCGCGCCCGCACCGAGGCGGTGTCGCTGGGTGATGCCGCCATCGCGGTCGAGATGGATGTCACCCGGCAGGACAGCATCGACGCCGCTGTCAGCACGACAGTCGCGCATTTCGGGCAGATCGACATTCTGATCAATAATGCCGCGATTTTCACGGCCTCCCCGATTGCAGAGATCACGCGCGACGATTTCGCGCGCTGCTTCGACATCAATGTGGCGGGGGCGCTGTTCACCATGCAGGCTGTCGCGCGCCACATGATCGCGCGCGGCGGTGGTGGCCGGATCATCAACATGGCGTCGCAGGCCGGGCGGCGGGGTGAGCCGCTGGTCGCGGTCTATTGCGCGTCCAAGGCTGCGATCATCAGCCTGACGCAATCGGCGGCGCTGAACCTTGTGCAATACGGGATCCACGTCAACGCCATCGCGCCGGGCGTTGTGGATGGCGAGCATTGGGACGGGGTCGACGCCTTTTTCGCGCAGTATGAGGGCAAGGCACCGGGCCAGAAAAAGCGCGAAGTGGGCGAGTCCGTGCCCTATGGGCGGATGGGCCGGGCAGAAGATCTGACCGGCATGGCGGTGTTTCTGGCCTCGGATGAGGCGAAATACATCCTTGCCCAGACCTATAACGTGGATGGCGGCCAATGGATGAGCTGATTCCGCTAAAGCTGGATAATCTGGCCCATATGCCCCCGGAGGTGCAGGTGCCGCGCTATGCGCGCGACAGCCTCTCGCCGGGGATCGTGCATATCGGTCTGGGCAATTTCCACCGCGCGCATCAGGCGTGGTACACGCATCGGCTGATGCAGATGGGCATGGCGACGGACTGGGCGATCATCGGTGCGGGTGTCCGGCACGGGGATGCCGCAATGCGCGAGCGGCTGACAGGTCAGGACTTCCTGACCACGCTGATCGAGTTGGACCCGTCCGGCCAGGCGGTCGAGGTCACGGGCGCGATGATCGATTTCCTGCCGGTCGAGGAGGATAACGCCGCGCTGGTCGCGCGTATCGCCGCGCCTGATATCCGCATCGTGTCGCTGACCGTGACCGAGGGCGGCTATTACATGGACCCGTCCACTGGCGGGCTGGACCGCGATGACCCGGATATCGTGCATGATGCCCGCAACCCGGATCGCCCGCGCACGGCCTTCGGGGCCATCGTCGCGGCATTGCGCCTGCGGCGCGCGCGCAATCTGGGGCCGGTCACGGGGCTGTCCTGTGACAATCTGCAGGGCAATGGCGATATCCTGCGGCGCACCATTGTCGAGTTGGCGCGCATGTCGGACCCCGAACTTGCCGCATGGATTGATGCGGAATGCAGCTTTCC